>BGZN01000050.1 GCA_003864455.1 Candidatus Termititenax aidoneus
TCCAGTTTACCCAGTAAATCCTGCCAGCTATAGGTTAACTCCGCCACTCTATAATCATTGCGGCGCTGATTTTCATAGGCGAGCAATAAACTGCAATTATCAAACAACTTTTGCTTCACGCCGATTTTTCCGCCCATCGTCAAATATAAATTGTCCAAATTCTGCCGCAGCCTGTTGTCATAATTTGCATAATTTCCACCCAGCAAAATATAGAGCAAGCCATTATTCAAAATATTAAACGCATAACCCAAATACAATTCTTGATTCGTCGCAAAATCGTTTTGCCAAGAAAATTGGCTTTTCGCCGACCAAGAAACAGCCGGCAAAAGCAAATTACTCTGCGTCAGATTGTCTATTTCCAGCAAATCAAAACCATAGCGCGGCCGATCTGACCCGCAGCTTTTAAAACTTATGCCCAGCAAGCGCACATTTTTGATTTCCTGCTCATCGTCGTCAAGAAAATGAATCGGATTAAATTCCAGACCGGCAAAATTTTTGGGAAACCAGGAAAATTTTGCAGAATGATAATTGATTTTTTGTACTCTTTCCGCCGCTTGCCTAGCAGGACGTATTTGATATTCATTATTTTCGTTCAGCTTTTTATAAGCCCAGATCCTATTCTGCCTAATAATTTCAGCCAACTCGCTGTGATTGCTGATCATAAATTCCGATATAGTCAGAAAAGTTTTCAAAGTTTCCGGATCGGCGTCAAGATCTTTAGCCTTCGCCGTCAGCAGCGTACGAACTTGCGCTTTTTGTCTGTTGTCTAAAAGATTGTAAAGATAATTAAATGTTTTGGTTGCCGTCGGTCTCGTCCGTTCATTTTCTAATAGTCCCTCAGCACGCAGGTTATTAACCAGCGCGGCCGGCATAGTGTAAACAGGTTTGCTCAGAATGTCCTTAGCCAAAACAACATTCAGAAATTTGCCTATATAAAAAGCACAATTGGCGTCCAAAAAATAGTAATAAAAAAATGTGTTTTGCAGCTCCAGATAATGCAGCTGCAAATCCTCTATCTGCTCCGGAGAAAATTTTAAGTCATATAGCAAGACTTCCCGATCTTCCAAATAATTATATTCTTTGATTTTCTTATAATAATCCTCCGCATAAAACGCGCCTTTGTATCCGCCGGTCAGCCCTTTGAGCGCATAGGCCAGCCCCTGCTGGTCGCCGCGCGTATCAGCGACATAATGCAATATCCTGCTGTCTAATAAACCCCGGTCTGTTTCCAGAGCCAGAAAAACATGCCCGAACATCGACACCGGATTTTGTATATAACGGTTTGGGTACGCCAGAATTATATTTGTTACATTTTTAGTGATTACAACCACCGGCTCATATTTTAGATCGTTTTGTCTGGCAATATATTTGTAGCGCAAAGGGAACTTTGTTTTAAAATGAATGTCTTTTTCTTTCACCAATTGCAAAGAAGTTTCGTACTCTAGTCTGGGATTTTCACGCCCTTTTTCGGAAACAAAAAAATCCGCAGACATAGCGGAGCTTTGATAACCCGTAAGGGTTTTTGCATAATATAATAAATTCAGCCACTCACGGCTGTAATAATATTCCTCAGCGCCCAGCAAAGAAAATCCTATCAGAAAAAAACAAAACAGTTTTTTATTCATCAGTGTCTACAAAATAATAACCGCTGATTTCTCTAGTCCGGCGATTGAGCTTCAGCATATAACTCACCGGAAAATCTTCAGCGGAAAACTCCGGGCTTTGCAGCGCCGCGCTGTATTTGGTCTCGGAGATTTTTGTCGCCCGGCTCAAAAGATAAACAAGCTGCTTTATATATGGTTTGTTGTTTTCATAACTATCCGCAATCAGATTGTCATAATTAAATAAAGTAAAAGCAACAATTTCATTACTGACAGCAAGAGGCAATTTTGTATAAGCGGACAAAAAAACGGGCAACAAGAGGGAAAAGAAAATTAACCGCTTGATACCCATCTATCTTAAAGAATTATCTATAATTATTTTTTTGTCATTTGTATATAATATTGTTGTGGAGAATACTCCATATAATTATCAGTAAATATACTGTCTGTACTAGAACCCCATACTCCGCCAATAAAAATATTACCCAGGAAGAACGGAGACATTGACCTTCCTAAAACAACAGGCTGGTCATGATAACCTTCTTTTCTAAAAATAAACGTAGTGTCTCCTTTTTCTCTTTTAATTTTAATGGAATGCATAGTCCCTGCAATGTTTGCTATTGGAACGCCGTTGCGCAAAACATCCACTCCCGAAACGTTGGTGGTAAAAGTAATTGTATCTCCGCCTCCGGAAAGCAATGTCGCAAATCCAAACACCTGACTAAACATACACATCATAACAATACCTGCCAACAAAATAATTTTTCTCATTCTCTATAACTCCTTTCGTTTTTTTAGTGTCCCAATTGGGTACATACGAGATTATAACACAAACAATATTATTTGTCCCAATTGGAGACAATCAGTATGGCCAGAGGAAAAACAGGACAAATTAACAGCAAGGTTTTCTTTGCCAAAAATCATTTATTGCAAAAAATCGGCAAAAATGTGCAATTCCACCGAGAAAAGAAAAAAGAGACCCGTGACCAATTTGCAACCAATGCCGGACTTGGCAAATACTTTTTGTACAGGATTGAATTTGGCAACGCCAATCCATCAATTATGACACTCAAAAAAATCGCTGATTATTTAGGCATAAGCATCGGAAAATTAATCAAATAAAACCAGCAGTCATAAAAAAACTTGCCGCCGTATTTGGATTAAGTTTCTTTTTCCGCCGAGCCGATTAAATAAATAATCAGCAGCGCCGCGCCGATGTCGATAAAAATATCCGCCAGATTGAAAGTCGGCCAGCGCGGTAAATTAATAAAATCGACCACATAGCCGTAAAGAATCCGGTCGATGAGATTGCCCAGCGCGCCAGCAAAAATAAAGATCAAGCCGTTGTACTGCCAGCGGCTGCGGCAGCGTTCTTTTTGCACATACCAGAGAACGACCAGCAGGACGATCACGGCCAGCAGGATCAAAAACCAGCGCGCCGCCGGCAAGATGCCAAAAGCCGCGCCGGTATTCTCGCCGTAAATCAATTTGAGCACGTGTGGAATCAGCGTGATCTCCAGACCACCTTTTAGATAAATCAAGGCCAGCCTTTTGGCGGCAAAATCCAGCGCGGTCAGTAAAAATGATGTGATTAGAAAAAACAGCATTATTTGCCCAGCGCCATTAAAATGCCAATCAGTTTGCCGAAAAGATTTGTTATGGCGCGCACTTCATTGTAATTGGACAAAACCCAAACTGTAATAATCGCCATAATCATCAGGCCAAAGCCAAAAAACAAGCCGCCAAAAAAATTCCAAAACAGATAACCCAGGCCAAAAGCCCGCGGCTCTATATTTTTGTCCAGTGTGAGTTTCGGCGTTTTCTTCTCGCCATTAAAAGAACTAATGACATCTTCCTTGCCGGACACGGCCTCTAAAATGCTTTTGCGCAATTCACTGCGGCCTTGCGGCGTATTGTTATCACTCATAATTCAACTCGGCTTTCTTTTATTTATTTTGCAGCGCGGCGATGCCGGGCAAAGTTTTGCCTTCCAAAAACTCCAAACTGGCGCCGCCGCCGGTGGAAATATGCGACATCTTGGCAGCCAGACCTGATTTATTGACCGCCGACACAGAATCGCCGCCGCCGATAATCGTCAGCGCGCCGCTCTCCGCCACAGCCTTGGCCACCGCAAAAGTGCCTTTGGCAAAATTTGGAAATTCAAACACGCCCAACGGACCGTTCCAGACCACAGTTTTCGCGCCCTGCAGCGCATCAGCAATTTGCGCGGCGGTTTTCGGCCCAATATCCATGCCCTCCAAATCCGCCGGTATCGCCGCGCAGTCTACCACTTTGCTGGGCGCGTCATTGGCAAAATCCGCGGCAACTACAGTGTCCGCCGGCAAAATCAATTTTACATTTTTGGCTTTGGCATCAGCCATGATCTTTTGGGCGGTGTCGACCTGCTCGTCCTCGCACAAAGATTTGCCGACCTCGTAACCCAGCGCTTTAAAAAAAGTATAAGCCATGCCGCCGCCGATAATCAGCGTGTCCACTTTGGTCAAGAGATTTTGCAATACGGCGATTTTCGAGCCGACTTTGGCGCCGCCGATAACAGCCACGTAAGGCCGCTCCGGATTGTCCACGGCTTTGGCCAGATAGCTAATCTCTTTTTCCATGAGCAGACCGGCCACCGCCGGCAGATAATGCGCGACAGTTTCTGTCGAAGCGTGCGCGCGATGCGCCGTGCCAAAAGCGTCATTGACGTACAGGTCGCCGTATTTGGCCAGCGCCTGGGCCATGACCTCGCGCTCGGCCGCGTCTTTGCTGGTCTCCTCTTTGTGAAAACGGGTATTCTCCAGCATCAAAATCCCGCCGTCCGGCAGAGCTTTGACCAGAGCGTCTGTCTCCGCGCCAAAAGCCGCGGGCGCTAGCTGCACCGGCCTTCCCAGCAATTCAGCCAAATGCTCAGCCACCGGCTTCATTTTGTGCTTGCCCGCGCTGAAAGTTTTTTCGTCAAACGGCTTGCCTTCTTTTGCGGCTTTTTCTTGAGCTTTTTTTATGTCTTTTTGGGGATCGCCGAGATGCGACATCAGCACCAGAGATTTGACACCGCTGTCCAGCAAATATTGAATGGTCGGCAGCGCGGCCTGAATACGCGTGTCGTCCTGTATCACGCCGTTTTGCAGAGGCACATTGAAGTCAACCCGCACCAAAACTCTGCAGCCGGCCAACTCATTTTTGCTTAAATCTTTTATGGATTTTTTCTTATACATTAAAAACTCCTCGTCATGCTGTTTTCATAATAACATCTAGATTAGACTTTTTTCAATGTATATTCCTCGGCTATAAAATTTTTAGCCTGCCGATCCATTTGGCGCAGCAGACCCTGTTCTGTAATGTGATAATACATATCAGAACCGCGGCCAATCTCGATAATATCGCCGCGATAAACCAGCCTGCCCTCGTCGCGCAAAAGGTTGACATCTCCGTCGTCTAAGTAATGCACATTCAATCTATACTTGTCGCCTTCGATTGCCAAAGTCAACCTGATATCTTTAGCATGCATACAATACAATCGGCCGCTGTAAACGCCGTCGTACACTGGGCGGTTAGCGCTCAAAACAGTATTGAATCGAAACGTAAATCCGGCCAGCAAAACAATTAACATACCCCCAAACAGTTTCCTATTTGTTATCATAGTTTTGCCTCCCTTCCGTCGCTTTGTTAAATTTGTATCTACCTCCCTTCAAATAGTTGTGAGTTTTTCATAATAACATTCTGGATTTAAACTAGCAATACGGAAGCTCACTAAAAGTAATTTTCCCTATTTTGGAAAGTCAGACTGATGCTAGTTACAGCCAGACCGCAAAAAGCGAATAGTTGAGTTTTGACCTGATTCTTTTGCCTGCGGGGTTAAGCAAACGCAGTTCATAACCGTCGCGCGTCTCATACAAAGAATCGCCGATCCGCAAAACATTTTTGCGGACATAAACTATCCGGCCTTTGGTTACAGTCGGGACTTTTTGTTTCGTGATAAATTTACTGCTCAGCGTGTACGCGCCCTCGTGAATATTGAGCGTGAGCGCAAGACCGCTGTCATCTGCCGCCGGCAGCACGCCGACATAACTGCCGATAACGTCTTTTTCAAAACTTTTGGCAAAATCCGCGCCGCAGCCCGTCAAGAAAAATACAGCCAATACGCCAAACCAGATTTTCCGCATAAAAATAACTTCCTTTAAGAATAAGGATAGCACTTTTGGCGGAAAACTTACAGGTTAACGCAGCACCTGTTCTTTGCCGCGCACGGGCAGGACTTTGAGCGAGGTCAGGCGCAGCTGTAAAGCGCGGATGCCGTTATCGTCGTACTCCTCCAGCGCTCCGACCGCTTCCACCCAGTCATTGGCCTGCGGATATTCTTTGTCCCAGACCACCTCAAAACCGGCGTTGAGGTCTGTGCCGCAGCAGCCCGGCCCGTAACGGATCACCGCGTAATATTTTTTGCCGGAATCCGGATCTGCGTACACGCTGAAAATCCCTTCGTATTTGAGCGTCCGTCCCAGATAATCCGGCGCATTGGCGTAAATTTCATTGGTCTGGGTTACAAAAAAATTTTCTTTTATCTCTATGATTTTATCTGCGGCCGAAAGCAAGCCGCCCAAAATCAGCAGAGGCAAAACCGCTCGCAACCAGCCTTTGGCTTGCAGCCAGGCCAGCAGTCCGGCCAATAAAAACAAAATAATATTTATGATGACCACGCTGGCGCCGGTCGGCGTCGCGTAAATATAAGAAATAATCAGGCCGAGCAAAAAACAAAACATGGAAATCAACGCCGCGCTTAAAGTAACTGTCTGAAATTTTTTGCAGACGCGCATAGCGGTCAGCGCCGGAAAAACGACCAGGCTGGAAATCAGCAGCGCGCCCATCATGCGCAGACCGAGCACTATGGTTACGGCCGTCAGACAGGCGAGAAGCATATTGTAAAACCCGGCTTGGACGCCGGCTGAGCGCGCAAAATTTTCATCAAAAGTTACGGCAAAAATTTTCTGGTAAAAACAAATAAATAAAATCAGCACGGCCAGAGCCAGCCCGACGCTCAAATACACGTCGCTCTTGCTCATCGCCAAAATGCTGCCAAAAAGATAATTGCAGACATCTGTATTGAGGCCGGTCGTCAGCGAAATCACCGCCACGCCGACCGCCAAAGCTCCCGTCGAGATCAGCGCGATAGCCGCGTCGCCTTTGATCTTGCTGTTCTCGCTGATCCGCAGAAGCAGCACCGCCGCCAGCAAGACCACCGGTACGGACACCGCCAGCGGCGCGGCGTTGCCGGCGGAAGCGACAGCCAGCGCGCCAAAACCGACATGCGACAGGCCGTCGCCGATCATGGAGTAGCGTTTGAGGACGAGGCTGACGCCCAGCAGCGCGGCGCAGAGCGAGACCAGCAGGCCGACGATCAGCGCGCGGACTATAAAAGCATAGGAAAGCATCTCCGCAAAAAAATCAAACATGTTTTTTCTCCAGCCATTTTTTATAATTTGCGGCCGTGCCAAAAAATTTTTGTTTGTTTTGCAAATGCAAAACATGCGAAGCCTGCCGCAGCGCGCCGCGCAAATCGTGTGAGACCATGATAATAGTCAGTCCGGCCTGGCGTAGTCTTTGGAGCAGCGCGTAAACATTTTGCGCGGCGGACGGGTCGAGGCCAGACAGCGGTTCATCAAGAATAAGCAGCTTTTGCGCGGCACACAAAGCTCTGGCCAAGAGCGTCCGCCGCTGCTGTCCGCCGGACAATTCGCGGAAACAACGGCCGCGCAGACGCTCCAAGCCTAAAAGTTTCAGATTGTTCAGCGCGGCCTTTTTGTCCGCCGCGGCATAAAAAGGCCGCCAGCCCAATCTGCCGATGCGTCCGGACAAAACAACTTCCTGCACGCTGGCCGGAAAATCTTTTTGCGCGGCCGTCTGCTGCGGCAAATAACCGATGTCCGTTCCGCGCCAGTCCGCGGCATAAACAATTTTTCCGGCGCAGGGAGTCTTCAAGCCCAGCAGTCCCCGCAGCAGCGTGCTTTTGCCTGAGCCGTTCTCGCCGACGACGCATAGATAATCGCCAGCCGCGACGGAAAAATTCAGGCCACTGGCCGCCACATTGCCGTCATAAGCCCAGGCCGCATTTTGACAGGACAAAAGCATCAGTACAGGGCCTCTTTTAAAACAGCCAGATTTTGGCGCAGAAAATCTGTGTAGCCCAAACCGTTCTGAAAATCTCCGCGGGTAAGATTATGCGCGGCGTGCAATTGCCGCACTTGCGCGCCGGCGGCTTCGGCTATCGTTTTGGCCATTTTTTGATTGGACAATTCGATATGCAGCACCACCGGGATTTTTTCCTGCCGCGTCTTGTCGATCAAAAAACGGATAGTCGCGGGGCTGGCCTCGGTTTCGGTGGAACAGCCCGGAAAAGCCGCAAAATATTTCAGGCCGTAAGCGTCGGCGAAATAACGAAAAGGGAAACGGTCGCCGAAAATCAAAGTTTTCCTTTTGGCGCCGCCGATCAAAGCGCGGAAATCCGCATCCAGTTTGTCCAGCTCCGCCGCATAATTTTTAGCATTTTGCTGATAAACGGCGGCGTTCGGCGCGTCCACAGCGCAGAGCGTGTCGGCAATTTTTTGCACGATCAATTTGGCATTGCGCGGCGAAGTCCAAACATGCTCATCATAGGCCGGCTCGTCCTCATGTTCATGCTCGTGTTCCTCTTCTTCCTCCTGCATGCCCTCGACCAGCTCTTCCTCCACAGCCGGCACGCAGTCCAGCAGCGCGATGATTTTCAGTTGACTGGTGTCCAGCGACGCCAAAATCTTTTTGACCCATTCGTCAGATTCGCCGCCGGTGTAAATAAAAACAGCACTGTTTTTTATTTTGAGAATATCCTGCGGCGACGGCTCGTAAGAATGGCTCTCCGCGCCGGGTTTCAAAAGCATAGTGATCTTAGCCCGGTCGCCGGCGACCTGCCGCGCAAAATCGTACTGCGGGAAAATAGTTGTTACTATATTTATCTTGCCGTCGGACTGGGCGGCGGAATTTGGCGCGCAGCCGATCAGCGCCGCGGCAAAAATCAGCGCGGCCAAAAACAATAATTTTTTCATGAGAAATAAACCTCCTGCTTAGAATTTTTTAGTCAGGAGTTTTCAATTATTCAGGCGCACCTTCAAACTAACCGGCGTGGCGTGAAACAAACCGCCGGCGCGCGGTTTATTCAAGATAATAACCGCCGCCGAAAAAAACAAAATTGTCAGAGCCGGCATACTGGAAACAAACAATTTTAGATTTAAATTCTGCGCGGCCTGCGCGACCAGACACACTATACAGCCGCCGTCCGCGCCGGCTTGGTCATGTTTGTGTCCGAAATGCGCGATCTCGTAAATATTCAAAAACAAACCTGCCGCGACGAACGAAAATATCAAGAACAACGCCAAGCCGCGCCCCCAAGCGCGGCGGTTTTCCGAATGGTCTGCGGACAACGCTAGCATGGGTTTATTCTACACCATATAACGCTCAACTTGCCAAACCGCAAACTGCTCGGATAAAATGAACAAGTGGATTTTAAAAAAATTGAAGAACTCATAAAACTCGTCGAACAGTCGGACATCAACGGTCTGGCGGTCGAAGAAGGCGATTTCAAAATTGAGATACAGAAAAATCAGGCGGCGCTGGCCGCCACGCCACCCAGCGCTGCCGCCACACCAGACAAAACAATAGAACTTGCCGCTCCGGAACTCCAGCCCGCCGCCGGTTTGCAGGAAATCAAGTCGCCGATGACCGGTACTTTTTATCAAGCGGCCTCGCCGGACAATCCGCCGCTGGTCAGCGTCGGCGCGGCAGTGGCCAAAGGCCAGCCCGTCTGCGTCATCGAAGCCATGAAAACTTTTAATGAGATCGAAGCGGACATTGCCGGCACTATCGAAAAAATCTTGGTCGCCAACGCGCAGCTGGTGGAAGCCGGACAGCCGTTGTTTTTAGTCAGAGCTTAAACCTTGTCTAAATTTTCGCTGCTCAATCAAGAATGGATACGGCCGGCCGAACAGTCCGCGCCGGGCAGCCGCGCCGAAGTGGTCGCCGCGGTTTTGCGCAACCGGAAAATCAGCGCGCCGGCGGAGGTACAGACTTTTCTCAATCCCTCGCTGCAAGACCTCGCGCCGCTGGAACAAATACCCAATATCGCCGCGGCCGCGGCTTATTTGCTGCAAAATCTGCAGAAAAAAATCACCATTTACGGTGATTACGATGTCGACGGCGTGACCGGTACGACGCTGCTGTATATCGCCCTGCAAAAACTCGGCGCGGTCAAACTGGACTACTATATACCGCATCGCTTCTCCGAAGGTTACGGCCTGAACAAAGCCGCCATGCAAAAAATTCAGGAGAACGGCACAGAAATAATTGTAACCGTGGACTGCGGCATCAGCAATTACGAGGAGATCAAGTACGCCAAAGAACTGGGTTTGAGCGTCATCGTAACCGATCATCACAATCCGCCGGTCATTTTTCCGCCGGCTGATTTTTTGGTCAATCCCAAAATGAACAACGACCCGGCTTTTTTGGCCGCAATATCGCAGGCGTGGCTGTGGCTTTTAAATTTGCCGAGCAAATGTTTCGGCTCAAAGGCCATACGCCGTACAGCCAGACCAAACAATATCTTGACCTGGTGCTCCTCGGCACGATCGCCGATGTTGTGCCGCTGCTGGAGGAAAACCGCACGCTGGCGATTTACGGTCTGCGCGAAATCAATCCGCAAAAAAGGGTCGGCGTGCGCGCGCTGGTTGACGCGGCCGGACTGACCGGACAGACTATCACCGCGCGCGACATCGGTTTTGGCCTTGGGCCGCGCATCAACGCCGCCGGACGCATGGGCGATTCCACCGCCGCCGTCAAACTGCTGCTGGAAAACGATTATCACCGCGCCAAACAGCACGCGCAGGAGCTTAACAAATACAACAGCGAACGGCAGGAAATCGGCGGCCGCATCAACGCGCAAATCACCGCGGCTATTGAAAAACTGCCGGACAAAAACGCGGAAAAAGTTTTTATTCTGGCCGCCGAAGGCTGGCATCCGGGCATTATCGGCATCGTGGCCGCGCAAATCGTCAAGCAATACAACCGGCCGACTGTGCTGATCGCGGTTTCCGGCGAGGGCGGCCGCGGCTCGATACGCTCGCTGGCTGGTCTGGATATTTTTAGTCCCCTGCAAAAATGCGCCTATCTGCTCAAAGACCACGGCGGACACAAAGAGGCGGCCGGTTTCGAGATCGCCAAAGACCGCATTGAGGAATTTAAACAGGCTTACCGCAAAGCGCTGGACGAGAACAGCACGGCGGAAAATTACATCGCCAAATTGCCGATAGACGCCGCCCTGCCTCAGGAACAAATCACTTCCGCGCTGGCCGAAGATCTGGAAAAACTCAATCCTTTTGGCCAAAACAATCCGCAGCCGGTTTTCACGACGACCGAATTATCCATTTACGACTTTGCCAAAATCGGCGGCAATAAACAGCATTTGAAATTTTCCCTGACCAACGGCGCGGACATCATCGACGGCGTGGGCTGGAATATGGCCAATCTGTATCCGCTCATTCAGAAAAACCCCAATCTAGAAATCGCGTTTAATCTATCCATCAACGAATGGCAGGGGCGCAAAAAATTGCAGTTGATTATTAAAGACCTGCGCTTAAAAAATTAACCACAAAAAATAGATGTATTACTCTGAAACTTTACAGGTCTAGTTACGATATATTAATGTAAAGGGAAAGGAGAAGGGATTATGTCCTCAATCAGTCCACCAATAAGTCAATTCTCTCCTATAGCGCAAGCAGCTTTTTTGAAAAATCTGGGTTTAGAGGATAAAAATGGCAACGGCGTTATCGACAAAAACGCCGGCGAGGGCTATGAGAAATTTAGCGCAAAATACGGCGACGCGGACATAGGTTTTGCCGCCAACGGCGTGACTTACGGCGCGGCTAACGGCCAACTGGAAGAACCGGAAATTATTAACCATTATTATTTGAATATTCGTTTCAAAGAACCTGTAGAGACCGAATCCATCGAGAGTGAAGCGGACGCGTATATTTACGCTAACAACATAC
>BGZN01000051.1 GCA_003864455.1 Candidatus Termititenax aidoneus
AACATACACTCGCCGACGGTGGCTGAGCGTAGTCGAAGCCACACAACACAACAAAAGGAGAAAAAATATGAAAAAAATAATTTTAGCGATTTTCACAATCATGCTGACGCTGGCGATATTTGGCTGCGGCAAAGCACAGCAGGCGAGCGGCGGTGGTTCGTCGGGCGGCGGCGGTGGTGGCGGAAACACAGCGCAGACTTTTTCGATAAATGGCGTTATTCCAGCGGCGGCGCAGGCAGAAACTAGTAGCATGAGCGTGCAGGGCGCGGCGGATTTCAAGATAAAAGTTTTGAAATTTGCTGATAGTAGTCAGTTGGACGGTGAGTGGACGCCCAATGCCAGCGGTTATTACAAAATAGACGGACTGCCGCTGGGCACAGTTTTTGTGGTCGTGGTGGAAAATGATACCATTAAAATGAAAAATCTGGCTTTCGGTTCGGCGAAAGATAAAGGTACGACCAAACTTGTGGATTTGACGCCGACCTCGACCGCGACAGTCGAAGTTGTTTCTAAAAACACGGCAGCCAGAGAAATGCTAGGGGCATTCGCGGCGGACGCGGACATCGACGCCGCCGTGCAGAACGTGCAGGACGAAATCAATAGTATTTATGATAGCAACCCTAATGACCTGCCGACCACGAATACAACTGTAGACGAGAGCGCTAAACTAGACGCTATCGAGGCCGCGGCGATACATACCTACACTTTGACTGTGGGCATTTCACCGAATATTGCGGCGCTGGACGATGTTCGGGTCGATAGAATTCCCAGCGCGAACGCCTATCTGAAAAATACTAGCGTGAAACTAAGCTTGCTTTGTAGGAACGGTTGGACTGGAAAGTCTCCGGTATGGTCTGGCATTGACAATCCTGATACTGATACGGCTTATATTGTTATGGATAGCGATAAAGCTGTAACGGCTAATGTTACCACGCAGATAGCATTAGAATTGCCTGATATATTCCTTTCTTGGAATAGCCGGGTAGATGGATATTTAAGCGTCTCGCCCAATCCGAACAATAAAACTTCTTACTATATTACCGAACCCGACAGCGGCGAGAGCTTTAAGATTTGGCGGTACTTTTATGATGAAGATCAGACAGTAACGCTGAACTTACAAGGACAGGCTGGAGTAGTATATAGGTTGGGCGTTTGGGAAAATCCACCGCCGGACCACGGTTGGCCGGACGATGAAGATGAAGCAGATTTTTCCTATTATAATGAAATCTCCGACGGTGCTGAAGTTACGCTTACAATGGATTTTCCCCAGATGATATTTAACTTGGAGACATTCCGCGTGCTTGGCGTAATTCCGAGCGGCACGACGAAGACCATAGACGGAAATGATGGTGATTGGTCTAGCACTTACGCGGCGCTATTTGATGACACTGCGCCACTAAATGGTGATAGAAATCCCAAAGCTGAATACGCGGGACAGTACGGACTGAAAATCGAGTCGATAAAAATAGCCAGAGATGCTAATTATTTATACTTTCTCTGGGAACAACAGGACGCTAGTTTCAGCGAGGGACTTTTGCATTATTATATAATCAGTATTCGCCCTTACGAGAATACTGCTGGTGGGGATGTAATGTTACAGTTACGGAGATATAATCCCGCGTCAACCGATGGCGGCGCTCACGATAGCAACGGCGATGGTTTTTATAGCCGAATTTTTTATTCTGGTGGAGGACACCCCCACCCCATCGACACTACGGATACTGCCGGTAAAGTGTCTGGCAATTTTTATGAGGCGCGGGTAGCTATAAGCGTTGTGAAAGATGAATTTCCGTCATCTAGCGGTGAGTGGGCAATAAAGTCGCGGATTATGAGAATGTATCCTGATGGGTGGCGTAATGATGGAGCCGCAGCCCTTGTGCCGACGCGGGTAACGTTTTAGAGTATATGCTTCGTTAAGCGCAAGCAATATAAAAGGCGGTTGGTGAGCTTGCCGAACCAGCGGTTGGTGAGCTTGTATCCTGCGGATACGCTGGCGAACCACCGCCCCTGTTTTCTTGCAAATTTACCGCGTGTCTATATAAAATACAAATCTTTACTTTTATACTTTATATATATATAATAAATGTGTGCCAAACACTGAAAATATCGGTAGATTTGAATGGGACGAACAGAAAAACAGAGCCAATATTCTTAACCGCGGACTGGATTTTAGGTTTGCGGCGCTTATTTTTGCAGATGATAAACGTTTAAGGTACATTGATAATAGAAAAGATTATGGGGAAACGCGCTATCAGACCATAGGCAAAGTGTTAAATGAAATATTGTTTGTGGCGTATACGATTAGGGGCACAAAATTAAGAATAATTTCTGCGCGTAAGGCAAGCAAGAAAGAGAGGAGCGACTATGAAAATGAAAATTAAATCTTTGAAACAAATACAGGACAGTATTACTCCGGAGGATATACGGCGTTTTAAACTGGCAATGAAACGCGAGCCGAGCAGAGCGGATCTGACCGACCCCGACCTGCTTACCCCCACCGCCAAAATGCGGGCTGGCGTGGTTAGAATGGGACGCCCGCCCAAACCAAACCGCAAAAAATCGATTTATATTTATTTTGAGCCGGAAGTAGTTGACCATTTGCGCGCCACCGGCAGAGGCTGGCAGACACGGGTCAGCGATTGGGTAACGTCCGGCGTGCGTCAGGGAGCATTATAAGAGAAAATCATTTTACAATACAGGTATGTTAAAATTTCTTTATGCGGCTTATGCAGCGAATATTTTTTGTTTTACTGTTGTTTGGCAGTTTGAGTTTGGCTGCGGACACAGTGCGCCTGACAGACATCGGCATTGCCAATGCTGATGTTTTTGGCAAAGCCGTGCCGCATTCTTTCCGGCAGGGCAGACAGATCCATTTGGTTTATACGGATAAACACGCTGTTTATTATCTGCGTTCGTCCGACGCCGGTCTGACCTGGGATCGGCCGCGCCTCATCGCCGATGGCTCGGCAGCGGACGCGCAAATTGTCGGCAATGCGGAAGGCAGACTTTATATTTTTTACGCGCGCGGCGGCGGGATTTATACTGTAAATTCTGCGGACAACGGCGGTTCGTGGTCTGCGCCGGACAAAATTTCCGGTGTGTATAACCGGAGCAAAAATCCCTGCGCGGTGGTTTCCGGTTTGGGCGATATTTATGTGGTCTGGGAAAACAACGGCGTGATCTTGTGCCGCCGTTACCACAAAGACGCCGCTGTTTGGCAAAATATCACAGACCTTTCCGGCGGAGACAGCGAGTTGCCGCTAATCGTCAATTACCGCAGCCGCGCGCTGTATGCGGTCTGGCTGGAAAAAGGCGAGGTGGTTTGCCGGCTTTTTGATCTGGCGCGGGAAACTTGGGGCGCGCCAGAGCAGGTCAGCGCCGAGGCCAATCAAAAACTGCGCACTGTGCCGGCAAATTGCCGCGAACTAGCCATCGCCGTCAACTCGCAAAACAATTTGCATGTGGTCTGGAGCAACGGCGGCCAATTGCTGCATCGTGTGCGCGCCGTCAATCTCTGGTCAAATACGATCAGCCGCTTGACCGAAAATTATATTTCCGGTTTCGGCAGTCCGTCGGTGGCTTTTGACGCGTCCGGCTGTATGTTCATTTCTTATATAGAAGGCAACGCCGTTACGCTTTGCCGTTACAATGCCCGCGCCGGTTCTTGGGATGAGAACAAAATATTCACGCTGGACAGCCCCAAATATTTTGCCAGTATGATTCTCGGCGGCAGCAATAGTTACAATGAGCAATTGCCCGGCTATTTGCGCGGCTTTGATGTTTTTTGGGTCGAGCGCGAGCCAAATAAACCTGCCGGCACGCTGGCTTTTAATAGCCGCGCGGAAGGCCTTGAGACCTGCCAAAAAACTCCGCCAACCGGCGGGACTGAGACAAACAATGGGCCGGAGCTGTTCCTGACCGGCATCGACGCCGACGCGCTGCAGCTTTACTCGCCCGAACCGTCGACGCTGTATTACAGCGGCCTGCTGGAAACGGAAAAAGACTTTATTATCCGCGGCTCTGTCCGAGACCGCGGCGCCGGCGTGAGCTTGATTACTTTTTCACCGTCTTTCGGCAGCCGGCCGGCGCCGGTCGAAAACCTGTCCGGCGGTGTTTGGTCGGCGCGTTACACTATACGGGCTACGGATGCGCCGGATAATATTATTATCACGGCGTATGATTCGGCCGGCCGTACTACCACGCGTATTGTTTCTGTCCGCAAAGACATCACGCCACCCGATCCTCCGGCTTGGGCGCGGATTTGGCCGGATCACGTGAGCACGGACAATGCCGTCATGACAAAAATAAGCCGCGCTCGGCAGGTGTCTGTCACTTGGGCAGACGCCGCGGACAAAGAATCCGGCGTGCATTATTACACTATGGGCAATCGCTCGCGCTGGTGGCAAAACGCGCGGCATCAAAGCGGCGACTCGGAAACCGCCGATGAGGGCGAGAATACTTTTTATGTTTTTGCGGTAGACCGCGTCGGTAATGTTTCTCTGCCGGCCGCCGCGCATATTACTATTGACAGCATTCCGCCGCTGATTTTTGAGGCATCGCACAACGCCGCCGGCCAGCCGTTGCGCGCGGGAGATAAACTGATCGTGTCTCTGCGCGGCGAACCGAATGGACGGGCGTTTTTCAGTATCTCCGGTCTCGCGCAAAATATTCCGCTGTGGGATGCCGGACAGGACGGCGACGCGCGCGCCAAAGACGGCGTATATACAGGTGTATATGCCATAAGCCCCGGCCAATCTACCGGCCAACACAGCGTGTCGGTGTTTCTGTTTGATGCCGCGGGCAATCTGTCCGAGCAAACTATCGCCGCGCCTTTGGATATTGTTCCGCGGCGCGAACAGCCTCCCCCTCTGCCGCGCGTGGCTGAAACAGAACCCGAACCAGAACAGGAAGACAACGGCGCGGCGCTTATGTCGCCGTATCTCGATTTGGAATTAACGCCGCCGATTTTGACCCGCGGCAGCGCGCAGACTGTCAAAATCAGCGTGCCGCCGGAAATAGCCGTCGCGCGCGCTTATGTGGTCTGGGGACGGCTCAACCGCGCGCTGCAAACGACCAAATTATGGCCGTCCGGCGGCGATCTGTTTAGCGGTGAATACAAAGTGCCGGCTGATTTACAACTCGGCGAACAGCAGGGCTTGGTGTTTTTGCAAGACAGGGACGGAGTGGTTTATAAAAAGCCTTTTTATTACCGTGTGCTGTCTCCGAACAATAAGCCGGCGCAGGATTTATTGACCGCGCAGTTTTTTCCGCATCCTCTCGTGCCGGCCAGGGATATTCGCGTTCAGGCCGTGCTGCCTGTGTCTGTCAAAAGCAAACAGGTTGTGTTATTCTTGGCCGCAGAGCAGAGTAAAGTTATTTCGGTGGTGTTGACCCGCGGCGGCGCTCCGTCTCCGCGCGGTTATGAGGTTTGGCAGGGTGTGTTGTCTTTGCCGGAAAATACGGCGGCCGGTGAGTATTTTGCCAATATTATCTGCAAGACAGAAAAAGGCGAATTTATTAAGAAAAAAATAAAATACTCTGTGCACAAATAATATGGGCAAACTTGTTAAACTGATTTTAAAATACGCGCTGATTTTGGCGGTTTTTTGCGGAGTCGCCGGTTTGCTTTTGGCGCTGGTGTATGAGCGCACCGCGCCGCTTAAAATCCTCAATCAAGCAAAAGCCAAAATTGCCGGCCAGCAAAAACTTTTTCCGGAGCTGGCCAAAATTATGGACGGCGAAGTTTATGCCGCGTCCGGCGAGTTGCTCGGTTATATTTTGTCTGTGCGGGCGCGCGGTTACAGTTCCGAGATAGAACTGCTGGTCGGCTTGGACCCGGTTTATCGGATTAGCGGACTGCAGGTGCTAGCGCAGGCCGAGACGCCGGGTTTGGGCGCGCGTATTACGGAAAAAAGTTTTGTGGACAGACTGCTGGGGCACGCGGCGGACAGTCTGCGGCACAGGAAAGACGGCGGCACGCAGGACGGCATTACCGGTGCGACGATCACTTCCCGCGCGGTGTTTGACGGCGTACGCCAAGAGGTTGAAAATTTTAAAAAAAGCAAAGGAGCGGAATAAATTGAAAAAATATTTATTGGCGGCAGGAATTTGTTTGTTGTTTTTGACCGGCTGTGACGGACAAAAGGAATTAAAACGCTCCGGTTTTTATCTGGACAATGTTTTTGAAGCGCAGATCAAGATCAGCGACAAAAAAGAAAATCTGCGTCCGGCGCAGGCCGCGTTGAATACGGCTTTTGACAAACTGGCCGAACTGGACACCAACATCAATAAATTAAGCCCTTTGAGCGAAATTTCCGCACTCAACGCCAACGCTGCCTGGCGCAGTCTGGAGATCAGCAAAATCACTTACGACTTGATCGAAAAAGCGCTGAACGCTTCGGCTTTTACCGACGGTTATTTTGATATTACCTGGCAGCCGCTCATCAAGATTTTTGCTTTGACTACGCCCACCGCGGAGCGCATCGCCAAAGCCAAAGCGAGTCTCGGCTACAAAAATATCGCGCTGGACCGTTCCCTGACCCGCGTGCGTTTCTTGAACAACGCGGAAATTGATTTTGACCATATCAAACGCGGTTTTGCGGTGGATTTATTGAGTAGTCATTTGAAAAAATACGCGCTGACCGGCCAGATCAAAGCCGGCGGTGTGGCTTATTATTTCGGCGCCAAAAAACTGTCTTTGAAATTGACCGAAAAGGAAAATCTCAATTTGAAATTAACCGACGCGGCGGTGGCTGTTCTAAACACGCAGGATTCTTATTACGTAAATTCCGCGGCCTGGCGCAAATATTTGCCGGCGGCCTCGCCAGTCGAACCGATTTATCAAATTGTAGTGATTGCGCCCAATGCTGTGACCGCCGAAATTTTGGCCGAGGCTTTTTATTTTATGGGCGTGGAAAAATCTCTGCAAAAAATCGCCGCGATTAAAAAACAGGCTTCACGCCAAAACCTCTATGAAGTATACTTCGTGCTGGACAACGGCGAGAATGGCCAGAAAGTTATTTCCAGCGCCGAATAAAAGGAGAAAAAATGTTAGACGTCAATCAAATAAAAAAATTGTTGCCGCATCGCTATCCGTTTTTGCTGGTGGACAAAGTTCTGGAAATCACGCCGGACAGCATCACGGCGCTGAAAAACGTGACCGCCAATGAAGAGTTTTTTAACGGCCATTTTCCGGCGCAGCCGATCATGCCCGGTGTTTTGCAGGTCGAGGCTCTGGCGCAGGTTTCCGGCATTTTTGCTTTGAGCCAGCCGAACGCGCCGCAAAATGTCACCACGCTTTTTGCCGGCGTCGACGGCGTGAAATGGAAAAAACCGGTCGTGCCCGGCGACCAGATTAAAATGGTGGTTAAAATGATTAAGCTGCGCAATCCGCTTATCGTTTGTCAGGGCACGGCTTATGTTAACGACGAAGTGGTCTGTGAAGTGGCCGAAATGAAAATGATGATCTTGAAACAATAGGAGTTTTTGTGGCGCACAAAATTCATTCCACAGCCTGCGTCGACCCGAGCGTGCAGTTGGGCGAGGATGTGGTGATTGGCCCCTATACTATAGTAGAGGCCGGCGCGCGGATCGGCGACCGCACGGAAATCGCCGCCAATGTAACTATCGGCGAGGACACGCTCATCGGCAGCGACAATGAGATTTGCCGCGGCGCGATTATCGGCGGCAAGCCGCAAGACATCGGCTACAAAGGTGAAAAATCCAACGTCATTATCGGCAGCGGCAACCGGATCCGCGAATACGCGACGATACACAAAGCGACCGGCGAAGGCCGATCCACGGTGGTCGGCGACAATAATTTCATCATGTCTTTTGTGCATCTGGCGCACAATGTGCGCCTTGGCAATAATATTGTGCTGGTCAATATGGTGCAGTTGGCCGGGCATGTTGTCGTGGAAGACAATGCCACGCTGGGCGGCATGGTTGCGGTGCCGCAGTTTCTGCGTATCGGCAAACTGGCGATGATCGGCGGATACTCGCGCCTGTTTCAAGATGTGCCGCCGTTTATGCTGGCCGAAGGCAATCCAGCGGAAGTTTATTCCATCAACAAAGTGGGCTTGAGGCGCAATCCCCAGTTAGTTCCGCCGGAAGTTGTGCCGGCCATCAAAGAAGCGTACAAGATCATGTACCGGCAGGACAAAAATATTTCGCAGGCGGCAGAGGCGATACGCGCGCAATGTCTGGTCGGCGGCGAATTGCCGGAACAAATAATTCATTTGCTGGATTTTTTACAAACGTCCAAAAAAGGCATCAGCCACAGCGCGCAAAAGCCGCGCGAGCTTTTGCAGCATGAGGACAGCGGCCTGACGGAAACCCTGCCTTTTTTTGAAAAAATGATGCGCGCCGCTTTAGGGCGGAAAATCGGCAAAAAATAATGCTGCTCACTCTGCTGGCCGCGCTGCTGCAACTATCCCTGATTGTTTTTGCCCATGAACTTGGCCATTGGTTTTTTGCCAAAATTTCCGGCGTGCCGGTAATTAGTTTTAATATTGGTTTTGGGACGAAACTTTGGTCTGTCCAGCGCGGCGGGACTATTTACGCTTTGCGCTGTGTGCCGGTCGGCGGTTATGTGCAGCTGGCCGATGATACGCTGAAAAATAAATCCTGGCTGGCGCGTTTCAGCGTGGTCAGCGGCGGCGCGTTGTTTAATGTTTTATTTGCCTGGCTGATTTTGTATGCGCTTTTTGCCGCGCGGCACGGGATTTTGCTAAACGGCGTTTATCAAGCTTTTTTTATGGTCTGCCAATTATTAAAAGAAATCTGGCGCGATCTTGTCTTGATTTTTGCGCGCGGCGATTTTGCGGCGCTTTCCGGTCCGGTCGGCATTTTGACTTTTTCCGCCGCGGCGGTCAGACAGAGCTGGAAAGTGTTTTGGCTTTTTACCGCGCTGTTGAGTCTTAATCTCGGTCTGGTCAATCTCCTGCCTTTCCCCGCGCTCGACGGCGGCCGGCTGATTTTTTTATTTTACGAATTAATTTTTCGCCGCAAACCCAGTCCGCGCTGGGAGCGCGCGGCGCATTCTTTGGGCTTTTTGCTTTTACTAGCCTTGATAATTTTTTTGAGTTTTCAGGATATTGGCAGATTGGGCGCCGCGCCTTAAAAACAAACCGAAATTAGCGGCTTTCGTTTGTGTTAAAATTTAGGCAATGCAGCAAACGGAGCATTTAGCCAAACTCCTCAAAAATCTCCCTGCCCGGCCCGGCGTGTATTTGCATCTCGACGCGCGCGGCAGAATACTCTACATCGGCAAAGCCAAGGATTTGAGAAAACGCGTCAGCTCGTATTTTCACGGAGAAAAAGACGCCAAGACCGCCGCGTTAGTCGAGAAAATCGCGGAATTCAGCACGATAGTTACGCCGTCCGAGAGCGAAGCGCTGCTGCTGGAGGACTCGCTGATTAAAAAACACAAGCCGCCGTACAATATCGATCTCAAGGACGACAAGCGTTATCCGTATCTCAAATTGACCGCGGAAAAATACGCGCGCCTGGTCATCTCGCGCCAGAGATTTCATGACGGCGGCAAATACTTCGGGCCTTACGCCGGCTCGGTGCGCGACGCCCTGCGCGCGGTGCAAGGCATATTTGGTCTGCGCCGCTGTAAAACACTCGGCAAAAAGCCGTGTCTGTACGCGCAGATCGGCCAGTGCCTCGCGCCCTGCTCCGGCGGCAAAGAAGCGGAGTATCAAAAAGAAATTTCCGCGCTGACGGATTTTTTGCGCGGAGATTATGCCGCGCTTTCCGCGGATCTAAAAAAACAAATGGCTGCGGCCGCGCAAAGTATGGATTATGAGACTGCCGCGCATTGCCGCGACAAATTGCAGGCTCTGGAAAAAGTTATGGTTACACAGTCCGTGGTCGCGCCGGATAATATTTTCCGCGATGTTTGGGGTTTTGCCGCCGGCCAAAATATCTGGGCGGCGGTTTTGCTGCGTATCCAGCACGGGCGCATCACTGGCAGCCGGTCTTTCAGCGCCGGCGGCAAACGCGCGCTGGCTTCGGATTCTTTTGAGCGCCTGCTCATGAATTTTTATTCCGACGAAACTATGCCGGCGGAAATTATTTTACCGGCGGATTATGTCTGCGCAGCGTTTACGGATTGGGCTGGCGCGCGGCAGGCCAGGGTCTGGCAGCCGCAAAGCGGTTTCCGTTTTGATTTTGTGCAAATGGGTATTTACAACGCGCGCAAGATACGCACTTTATCGGCAATTTCGGGATCGTTGGTCGTGACCGCGCCGCCTTCGCCGCAGCCGCCCAGATTTTTGGTCGGGTAAAAACTGTAACACTCCGCCGTCAAAAGACCGCCG
>BGZN01000052.1 GCA_003864455.1 Candidatus Termititenax aidoneus
AGGGGGGGGGGGGTAGTATTACTTAACATTGGTTACTCCTTGAAAACTTTATAACCGGACAAATATTATAACTATTTTCTTGGATTGTAAACCGCCCGAAAAATAAATTGCATATTTTGCAGAAAATAAAAAACGCCGCACGCCAGTATTTACGCAGTTCCGCACGAAGTGCCACTTTGAGAAAAGTGCAAATTATGAGTTGTAACTAGCCTCGCCGTCCTTGTGGCGAATTTCAAACATTGTTTTAGTTGCTCCAGAACCCGTGGTCTGGCCGCCGTAAGCACAATCAAAACTCAAGTCCATTGTTTCGCGCTCCACGCTAAAAGGTATTTCGGTGTCGGCGCTCAATATGCCGCGCGGCAGTTCAATGATTGTGCTGTAATTCACGCCGCTTACCCCCTCGATTGGCGGCGTGCCGATGTTTGTTTCAAGGCGCAGTTTATATTTGGTTTGTAACTGCGCGTCTTTGAGGAAAATGTCCTCGGCGTCGATATTGCAGCCAAAGGTAACAGTTGGTATTGCGTTAAATTGAATGTCGTCGACTTCCAGACTGCCGAGCTTGTAGTCCTCCGTATTGTAGCCCAAGTCGATAGTCAGCTCGTAAGAGTTCATTTTCACCGCGCGCTCCGAACCGGTTTCTGCTTGGATAAATAATTTGCTCATACCAAAACTATACGCGCGCTTGTTAGAGCAGGTAAAAGTCGTTGGGCGCGTCTGGTCATTGAGATAAGATTTTCCGAACAGTGTAAGCGTGATTGTCTGATTGCCCTCATTATCCGAGGCCAGCGTAATGGCCGTAATGCGGCAACCACTGAATTGTTTGGCCAAGTCGTCGCCAAAAGCCTGCCGGATCGTAAAAGAGCGGTCAACCTTTGCGCCGGATAACGGTGCTAGCCAAGTATGCGTATAGCCTGTTGTCGATGTGCCGGTATCTGTAGCCGCGCCCAAAAATAAATCTAAAAGCAGTCCCAAAATATCAGGGTGCTGGTTAAAAGTCAGTTCGCCGGTGATAGCGATGCGGCCTTTGTCCGGCTCTTGTTTCAACCGGCAACCGATAACGTTGTTATTTTCAATTTGTGCTACTGTCGCTTTTACGCTTCCCTCTTTCCACGGCAGAAGTTCCATAGCGTCCGTTGCAGGCGTGTTATAGGTTGTTTCCTTTTGAAGCATCAAATATCCATTTTCACCAATTCCTGTTAAAGCCATTTTTTTGCTCCTTACTCGACTGTACAGCAGTCGGTTTTTTTGTTTTTCTTTTTGGCCGGCGATTCCCCGTCGGCTAACTCAAACTTTTTTGTGTCGTAGCGCGTGCCGTCCGCAATCTCGAAAACATCGCCGGTTCTTGCCGGTCCGGTGTAACCGCCCAACTCCACATAAACATTTCGCTTGCCGATGTATTTAATTTTCATACCTCAATAATAAAATCCTAAAAAATAAAGTCAAATTTTCAGCGCGCGCCCTCTTGGAAACTCTGCGTTTGTGCAGTTACAGTGAGGTCGTAAAATATTTTGCCGCCGTCCTCGGTTATGCTGTAATCGTACTCTTGATTATCGAATACGGCCGTGCCGTTCATAGCGTCCAGCGCGTTGAGCACATCCTCGAAAAGCACCAGCGCGCCGCCGGTCTGCGCGGCGTCAAAATAAAGGTCGTTATTATCCGCGCCGCTTGGCTTGGTAACGCCGAGTGTTATTTGCAGGCGCATGCTGTCTGTTTTTGTTTTGGGTGCGGATACCCAGTTTTCCGTGCCGCCGATATGTGCAATATTGATTATCGGATAATCTTTGTAACTCCGTAATTCCTCGCGGTCGCCGACGCGCACACGCCTTATTCCGTCCACACTCCGCAAGCTATCGGAGATAACTTTAATGAGTTGTGTTTTAGTGCCCATTTTTCAAGGCCACCTTTTTTTGATTTTTCTTTGGCAGCGCGCTGTCATTATTTAGCGCAACATTTAGCAGGGCTTGATTTGGTTTGAGTTTTATCGCGTTCATATTTGCACCAACCGGAATTTATTTAGCAGGGCTTGAGTATCTTTGTTTATGGTTGTGCGAGTTTGTGTGATAGTGCCGCTTTCGGTTTCCACGTTCATTTTCCACAAGCCAGATTTTGCCGCGACCATCTCAATGAGTACCTGTTTCAAGGCCGGTATTGGCTCGTAAACGGCTACAGGTTCGTCGTTTTCGCCCTGCGCGGCGCACTCCACCACCAACCCGAATTTGCCGGTTATAACGATGTTTTCCAGCCATTCGCCGCCCTCCTTTATAAGCAGGCCGTTGTTTTTATCAAGGATATAATCAACACCGGCTGTTAGTTCTTTGCCGCGGTCAATCAACTTTGTGATAGCCACAATGTCGTGCAGCGCGCCGTTCAAATATATTTTGCTTTGGCCGTAATAGCCAAAATCAACACCCCGTGTGAGTTTGTAATCCTCGACTTCTAACAGTGTTATTTTGCGGCCGGTTTCCCGTTCGATAATATCCGTGCAATTATTTATCAGAGTTTCTAATTGTGCTTGGTGCGCGCCGCGCTGGTCGGCGGCGATTTGGAGGAACTCGCAGACATCGTCAAAAATCGACATTCTATTTCCCCTTTTTTGGTTTTGCGCCGCGCCGCACTCGTAACTTTTTGGCGTCCTCGATATACCCCTGCTTGAGTGCCTCAAAACGGGCTTTTATTACGCCGTTGCCGTCGCGCCGGAGATATTCCTCGCCGGCTAAAAGCCGCTCCTCCGTAGGTAAATCAAGGTCACAAATGGTGCTTTTCAACTGTCGCATTTCGATGTTATCCAAACGTTGCAGTATGTCGCCAAGAAGCCAGTTTTTAAGTTTGTCGAAAACTTTAAAAAATTTATGCATGGTTGTTAAAATAACGCCGAGTGCGCCGACCAGTGCCGCCGCCGCTATTATGATTTTTGCGATATTGCCGATTAAAATTAAAATGCCCATTTTGGATTTATTTCAAAATGCCAGCCTCTAAAAGCCCGTGCAAAAATTGCAAACCGCTATCATCAGGGTAGTTTTTTGCGAACAGCTCACCCTTGATAATTTCGCCTTTTTGATATTCGCGGACTGTGCCGTTAATAATGAGCCGCCTATTTTGCAAAAACTCAAATTCTCTTTCCCTTTTCTTTGCGTCAGTTTTTGTCTTTGGGCTTTTTTCTGTTGGGGCTTCAGTGTCCTTTTTGTTTTTAGTTCTTGCCATTTTTATTTCCTTCTCTCAAAGGGGCAGATAATTCCGCCCCTTTGAAATTAAATTTTACGAATTGGTCAACGATTGAGCAGCAACCGATTTTTTGCCGTTGCCGACAATAACCTTGCTTCCCAACTGTGCAATAAACCGGATAGCCATTTGGTCTTTCGCAAAGAAATATTCCTGCGAAAAATCAATGCGCAAGTCGGCATAAGCGGCGTAAACAGTGGAGGGGTCAAGGGCAAGCAGCACCGGATTGCCGGCCGCCGCTGACTTGGTCGACAAATTTATCGTGTCCGGAATAAAGTTATCGACTGGATAATCCCTGCCGAACGGCCTTAATGTGCCGCTTGCTGTGTAGGTGGGGAACATCAAACCGCCAGTCCCAGTGGCAGTGGCATCCTCCGTTACAAGCGACATATCAAAACTGGGCAATAGGCCGACTACATCGCGCACTGTGTCGCTAGACAGGAAAATCGCGCTATCGCGGTATTCAGGCGATAGTTTATTTTTGAGCAACACGAGGTCTTTTGCCACCAACGCGCTCAATGCTTTGGCCGCGGAAGTCGCGTCTGTGTTAGTGTCGAAAATAAAGCCGTCAAACGCGCCGCCGTCCGCAACGGAGTTAGCAGGGATTTTTCTGTCGGCGACTTTGGCCAGGCTGTTACCGGCCTGCGCGACAATCGCATCGATAATCCGGTCAACAATCGCAATCAAAGCATTGTCGATACCGGCAATCGCCGAAACTTCCACGGGGGTAATTTTCGGGGCGTCGATAGTCGGTGTGCCGTCGCCGATATTAGTATTGCGATCTGCGCGTTCCGCAAAAGTTACATCGCTCAATACCGGATACAGTTTGCCCATATAAGACACAACGTTAGTATTGACCAGCGATAAAATTTTGCTCGTATACGCTTTGGCGAAAATCTCCTGCTCAATTTCCACCGGCACTAAAACATTGCCGGTCGGCACATTAGAGAGCAGGGGAGCGTTGGCGATTTGCGCGCGCTTGGCGTTGATGTCCGCGCCGAGTGAGTGGACGGACTTCATATCGCGTTGCGCCGCGTACTTTAGCAGTTGCGCAAACATTTTTCGGTCTTCCGATACCTTTTGCTTGATAACCTTTTTATGCACCGGAGAAAACGTCTCTTGTTCGCTCTCAAATTTCTTTGTCGGGTCAACGCCGATTTTTTTCAGCGCGCCCTCTACACCGCTGGCAATTTGAGATTTCAGTTCCTCGGCCTTTTTGTCCTCGGTGGCTTTTAATTCGGCTTCCTTTTGAGCGGCGGCCAGTTTTTCGGCCACTTCCTGCTCTTTTTTAGCGGCCAAAATTGCTTTGGCCACATCGTCGGCGGACGCCGCAAATTCTTTTAGCACTGCGCTTGCGATTTCGGCATCGGTTTTACCCTGCGCCAGTAATTCTAAAATTCTCTTATTCATGATTTTGCTCCTTTAGTTTTTTGATTTTTCCCATAATCTCGTCCACTACCGCCGCCCCGTATTTTTCGCGTAACGCTTTGAGCCGGTCTGCTTCCGCATTAGGGCTTGCCGCGTGCGCAATCGGCACGGTCGTATCGATAGCCTTATTGTCAGCCGGCACAGCAACGCCGGAAATTTCCCAAACATCAAAAGCCGTGATGTGGTTTTCGTCGTCTGGGTCGCCAAATGTGGCAATGCCATTTATGGATAAGGTGCGCGCGTGCCCGGACCTAAACGCTTCAATGGCGTGTTTCATGCCGTCCGTTTGCGGCTTGTCCATAAAAATGAATTTAACAGCCAAGCCGTGCGTATCCTCTTTTGTGTCTGGATAGATAAAAGTGCCCATAATATGGTCAAGTTGCATGATGTGGTCGGCCAGCATCACGGGGTTAGCCTTATGCCGTTCGAGGTTAAACACGCGCTGGCCATTGTGCGGAGCAATATATAAGCCATACGTGTTTTTATTTTGAGCCGAGCCGAACACCGAAGCATAGGCATAGTGGTACACTTTTTCGGTTTCGCCCTCTTTGACAACCTCGAAACGATACTGCGTGTCAGAGCACAATAATTTTAATTCCTGTGTTTTCATAACTCCAAGATACAAAATTAAAAAACAAAGTCAAGTTTTTGCACCGAGAAAAATTTTTATTCGATTGGCTGACTATGCGGCACGATAGCGCCGATGTGATTGGGGTGAAATTCTGCTTGGTCAATTATGCTAACTGGTATATTTTGTCGATTACACCAATTTTTGGTTTCTGGCCAATCATCATCACCGCTACAGCCAATAACATCAAAGAATTTAACATCGAGTTCTTTGTAGCCTTCGACCGCGGCGGCGTCCCACGCGGCGCGGCTTTCCGATCTGGCAATCGTCCGCGCGTGCCAGCTCTCGTAATTCTGAAATTGTTGCTGTACATTTTTGTAAATATCCTCGATGTTCCAGCTTTCGTTTACAGCACGGATAATAATATCTTTAACCTGCCTGCGTGTCGTGTCGTCTATCTCTTTTATCGCTGTTCCCAGTTTGGCAAGCTCGGCCTTGATTTTTGGATTGGTCAGGTCAAGGTTCAGGTCGGCGCGCGAGATATTAGCAACATCTTTAACGGCTTTTGTTATCGCTGATTTATGCACCGAGCCAATAATCTCACGGAGTTCACTCGTTTCATCGTTACCGAACAAAATAGATATTAGCAATTCTGGGTCGATGTCGTCGCGCGGCGCGTTTTTTTGTGCAAGATATTCTTTGAGTTTTCCGACAACACGTTCGCCTTGCGCCTCAAAAAATGCGGATAGTTTCGGCGTGTACTTTGCTTCAGTAGAATTGCGGCTCAATAACGACGCGCGTAAATATTTTACCTGCCACTGCTTCGCACCGGCTGCCAGTGCTTCCGCACAAATATCGTCAACAAAAAGCGGACTGTTTATATGTTTTTTGTGGCACGCGCATGTTTCTTTTTTTCCACCGGCAAATTCTTTTTCGCCGCTATCCTCCTCGGCCGTGCCGGTATATCCCAAAGGCACTAATCCGGCCGAAACATAAAAGGAATTACGGCTGGCGTCTTTAAGGTCGAAATCCTCACCCAGCAGCTCGGAAGCGCGGTTGGGATTGATTATGCCGTTATTGACCATTTGCACGATACTTTCGACATCGCCGGTCGCGTAGCGGTCAAGTTTAAAAGATACCCGTTCATCGATTTTATGCACAAATTGCAAGTTTATCGTCTGCTCAATCACCGCCATAATATTATTTACATCACCGTAAAACTGGCGGCGCATCTCTTGGGCTATGGCTTTGTTTGCGCCGTCGGGGATACTGGCCACCACCGGCGGCACGCCAAACTTCGACAGTATCGTCTGGCGATTATATTTTTTCTGCTCGATAAATTGCAGGTCTTTTATTGTGGTCTGCAAATTCTGTACGGTCATACCGTTATAGAGATACATCAGCGCACCGGCCTTATCCGTGCCGGAATAGCGATTGATTAAATCTTTGTGTATTTTTTGCACTACATCGATATTGCGGTCTTTTTGGTCAATCACCGCTAGCGATGGCGCAGCGCCATTGGTAATGAAATTATTCACAAAATTTTGTGCCTCGACTTCTCCCTCTGCTATCAACCGGAGTTTTGTAATGTTTCCAACGCCGACAAACGGCGAAAAAATCGTGTCATTGCGGAAGTGCAAAATAACTTCCGGCGGCACAATTATTGTTTTATTTCCGATAGTTATTCTGTAGGATTTTATTGCCAGCCCTGCGCCGTCCATATTTATGCTCCAGCTCCTTACGGGAATTAAAGCATCAGGGGATTGCAGAGCGTTTGCGTAAGCCGTAGTTTCACCGAGGAAAAACAAAGCATTGCCGGTCAACAACATTTGCGCGGCGCACGCGCCCAGCATTTGAGATATTGTATTTCCAGCGTAGCCGTTGGCAAAAGGAGCAACGACCTTTTTATTTATTTTGTTGTCAGGGATAAACTCGCCGTTTTTCGCGTTCACAAACAACCACGGCTTGGCGCTGATATGGCCTTTGATAATATCTACCGCCGTGCTTATCCATTCAACCTGCTCATAGGCGGATTGCTCGGTTAGCGTTATTCTGTTCTTGCCGATGCCGAACGCGCCGTTAGCCGCGCCGCTCGCTGGGGCATTAAAAGCCGAAAACGCCGCTTTTATTCGTTGCAAAAAATCCTGTCTCATTATTATTAAGTTTAGATTTTAGAAAAATAAAGTCAAATCAAAAGACTATCGGCGCAAAAGTGTCGGTACAGTTCCGCATATCGGTTAGGGCTTGTGTCGTTGCGTCAACTTGGTCGTCGTGTTTGCCGGCCGGAAATACAGTCAGCTCGTGAATATAATCGTCGCTCCATTCCGCTTTGAGAATAAATATATTGCCGGCCTCGAATTGCGGACTGACCGCTTGCAGGCGAGTTACCTTATCGCTTTTAGGATTTATGGGGATTATGCCCTGTATTTCGACGGTCAATACCTCGATTATGGCCGAGCCGTTGGCCTTGTTTTCAATCAGTACGCGATAGGTGTCCGGCCAGCGCTGGTTCATTTCGCGTATGGCCTCGATGGTTTCGCGCAATCCCATTTTACGCCGTATCTGGTCGGCCAGATAGCGGTTTGCACCGGACGCGCACCACGCTTGTATCGATACATAATCTGGGTCAGCGCCGCCGGAGAATGTAGCATCGACGCTTATTGTCCAACTGCCGACATCGTCGGGGATTTTATCAATGGTTTTAATCCAAGCGCGCATTATTAGTTGCCCCTCTTGCGGCGCAGGGCGTTGCTGATACAATCCGGCAAATACGGCCGAGCCGAGGTCTTTTTTTATCTGGGCATAATGCGCAGCGGTATAACCAAATTCCGGCCAGAGCGGTGCGCCGAGTTTACGATTTAATTGGTCATGCTCCTCGGCCAGAGCCGGAAAAGACAATAATTCCCATTTATCCTGTTCCATAAGCCACGCGCAAAGGTCGGCCTCGTGCCAGCGCGTCATTACCACAATTATCGCGCCGTCCGGCGATAAGCGCGTGCGGATTGTTGACCTGTACTCCTCGATTATCTTTTTGCGGTAAGTTTCAGAATTTGCCTCTGCACGATTTTTAATCGGGTCGTCAATAATGACTATCTGCGCCCCGTGGCCGGTTATGCTTCCGCCGATGCCGGTGCTTATCATACCGCCGCCGCTATCCGTTTCCCAGTTTTTCATTTCGGCTTTATCGGTGGAAAGTTCCACATTAAACAATCCGCCGTATTCCTCAACCGCCGCGCGGTTAGATTTTCCAAAGCGATATGCTAAATCATCGCCGTATGCTATGCAGATAATATGTTCGGACGGGTGCTTGCCCAAATACCAGCTTGGGAAATGGTCAGATATTGTCGCTGATTTCCCGTGTTGCGGCGGCAGATTGACGATAAGCCGCTTAAGTTCGCCGCGCTCGACGGCTTCCAATTTCGTGCAAATTACCCCGTGAAATTTTGCAGGGATATATGTATCGTGTGTTACAAGGCGCAAATAATCCACATAAGAGCGGCGGCACAATTCATTATGCGCCGCTCTGCTGATTGTTTCACGCTCCTCGGCGGTTAGTTTTGCCATTTGCCAGTGCCCTCAATTCGTCCACGCTCAACTGCCGGAGTTTTTCGTCCATCTCGTAATTATAATTATTCATATCGCCGGAGATATTTAGATTTTTGGGCGGCGCAAAACCTGCGCTATCGCGGAGAAACTCCGCCGCGCGCGTACTGCCACTTAATGCCTTTTGATGCTGGGCGAAAATTTCGACATCGGCATTATCTATATCTCCCTCCGGTATGCCCAGTTTTTCGGCGACTTTGGCGGCTTTGCTCGGCGGAGCTTTTAACTCTAATAGCCAGCGCACTTTTTGCCGATAGTCCCTTTTTAGGCGTCGGGTTTCACCGGATTTTATACCCCCGTTCCGGCCTTTTTCCTTCGCTTCGTGTTCGCTTCGAATTGGTTTGAGGTCTTTTTTTGACATTTCTCTACACCCCCAGAAAAGGCCGGAGCATTGACCTATCTTTTATGCAAATATCCATAAATTCTTTATAAGATTTCCGCCGCAGTGGAGCGACAGCAAAACTATCTTGGGTAAAAGCCTTAAAACATCTAGCGGTCCCGACATTAAGCATTGATTTTGTGGGAATAAAATTATTTCTATCATACAAATAATGATTTATATTATATTTATTTCCCTCAAAACCCTGTAACCCGTCTGCTCCGCAACAGCCCAGTGAATCCCCCATAGTTCGCAATCTGTTTTCGCCGCTATAAAATTTCAATCCGTTTTCATGAGAAAGTTCTTTCAACTCTGTGAATTTTCCTTTTAATATTTTTTTACTGTAAACATAGTCCGCGCCCAAACGCTCCATGCCGCTCATTTTTGTAATGGATTTATAGCCCTCAAAAATAACTCCGTGGACGCCTAATTTTGCATAAGTAGGCAGATTGTTTTTTATTTCCTCGTGCAGATGCACAAAGTACGGCTGACACCTGACGTTTAGCCGTTTAACCTTTGGCGCAATTTTTTCTATTATTGCTAATCGTTTATTAAAACGCGGCGCGCCGCGCTCGATGCTGTCGAGTTTGTCGCAAACCATAGAAATTTGCACAACTGCATTGCATTTTCCGAGGAGTGTAATATAAGGCTCGTCGGCTATCAATTCGCCTTTTGTGCTGACAATAAAAGGGTATTGAGTTTCCGCAAAGAGTTCTAGTAGTTTCAATGATAATCTATGTTTTTTCTCCAACGGCTGAAAAGGGTCGCTGACGCCGCCCCAGTGTAACGGGATTTTCCAGTCGCACCAATTTGTTACTTGAGAGCGATGGCCTTTTATAAAATTCTCTACAGTTTTTAAGGTGCATTTTTTATTTATTCCTATATTCTTGATGTCGTATTTCCTGCTGACAAAGCAATATTTACAGCCGTGCGAACAGCCTCTATACATATCAACTCTGACAGGAAAATCGCAAAGGGTTATTTGAGTTCCACAATCAACCATTAT
>BGZN01000053.1 GCA_003864455.1 Candidatus Termititenax aidoneus
AAGTTACAAAATTGTCTTTATGGGTCATGGGAGTACATTATAGCGTGTTTTGGGGGTTTGTAAATAGCGTTACCGGACTGCTAACGCTTCACCGACCAGCCCAGACTTTCCTGCTGCAGTTTGTACAGCCGCGCAAAAAGTCCGCCACTGGCCAGCAATTCGGGACCGGCGCCTTCTTCCACCAACTGCCCGTTATCCAGCACAGCTATTTTATCCGCGTCCAGCACTGTGCGCAGTCTGTGCGCGATGACAATGACTGTCCGGCCTTTGACCAGCTCCGCCAGAGCCGCTTGTATCTGCGCTTCGTTTTCCGGGTCCAGACTGGCGGTGGCTTCGTCCAGCAGCACGATAGGCGCGTCTTTTAGAAGCGCGCGGGCAATGGAAATGCGCTGACGTTCGCCGCCGGAAAGCGTGCAGCCGTTCTCGCCGATAATAGTCGCATAGCCCTGCGGCAGAGCGCGGATAAATTCGTCGCAGCGCGCCATTTTAGCCGCCGCGCGCACCTGGGCGTCCGAAGCGTCCTGCCGGCCGATACGGATATTGTTCAGAGCCGTGTCATTGAACAGCACCACATCTTGAAAAACGAAACTCGTGTAATGCAGCAAACGCTCCGGATCAATATTGCGTATATTTTGTCCGCCGATCAATATTTCTCCCGACCGCACGTCCCAGAAACGGGCAATCAGGCGCGAGACTGTGGTCTTGCCGCTGCCGGACGGCCCGACCAGCGCGGTAACGCCGTTTTGCGGAATCTGCAAATTGATATTTTTCAGCACATCTTGGTTGTGGTAGGCAAAGCTGACATTTCTTAATTCAATATTATAATCCGGCAAAACAATATTTTCCGCGCCGCCCAAAAGCGGCTCGCGGCGCAAAGCCTGCATGCGCCGTGTGGAGATCAGAAAATAAAAAAGTTCCGGCAGCAGGGTAAAGACGATAATCAGCGGCGAATAAATGCGCGCGCTGATGATAATAAAAGTCAGCAGTTTAATAACGTCCAGACTGCCGCCGGTCAGAAGTAGCACGCCGACTAGCGTTACCAGACCGAGACCTACCTGCAAAATCATCATGGCCAGCGTAATAGCCGTGCCGGTAATTCCCTCAAATTTAATCGCCTCGAACATCATCGAGCGCAGGGCTGTTTCCAGCGCCCGGGATTTTTCACCGGACAAACCAAAAGCCTTGACCACTTTGATGCCGTCCAGATATTCCTGCACCTGATCCGAGACATTTAACTTGGCCTGCACATGACGCTCGCCAAATCTAGCCTGTATTTGCCGTCCGCCTAAAATCAGACCCAGCGCCAGAGGCAGCGCGGCGAACAGAGCCAGAGCCATGCGCCAATCATAAAAAGCCAGCGCGCTGCAGGCCAGCGCCGCCGCAATAATATCCGCGCATAGACCCGGCGTCACGTGGCTCATCACGTGCTCGATAGTGGTGCAGTCGGCCATTATGTTGGTGGTCAGTTCGGACAAATCTTTGTTATTGAAAAAACTCAACGGCAGGCGGCGAATATGCTCCGCCACTTCCAGCCGGATTTTCTCCGATTCGCTGTAAGACACTGTATAAGTTTTGCGGTATTCATTTTGATAAGCAAAGAAATATAAAATAACCGCCGCTATTCCGGCGCCAAACAGCAGCCACAGTTTCGGAATATTTAGGGGCGCGCCATTTAGCAGCGGTTCTAGCAGGACAATAATAGTCTGAATGATCACTACAAAAGACAGCAAAAGCAGCAAATTGGTCAGGACGCAGGCGCGCACACCGCGCCGAAAATCTCGGTAGCCGGCGTCCGACAAGCCCAGTAATTCTTGGAATTTAAACATCGGAACGCTCCTTTCTTGCGCCGGAGGACAACGTCCAGTTCAGCGCGTCCGTATACTGCTGCCACATTCGGCTGTATAGTCCACGCGCGGCAGCCAATTTTTCATGCGTTCCTTCTTCGACTATTCGGCCTTTGTCCAGCGCCAGTATTTTGTCCGCGCCGCGCACAGTGGAGAGGCGATGCGCAATGATGATGACCGTCTTGCCCTGCATCAGTTTTTCCAGAGCCAGTTGTATTTTGTGTTCGTTTTCCGGATCGGCAAAAGCCGTGGCTTCGTCCAGCACCAGTATCGGCGCGTTTTTAAGCACAGCCCGTGCCAGCACCAGACGCTGTCTCTCTCCGCCCGAGAGATGAATATTTTTTGCGCCGATTACCGTGTCATAACCCTGCGGCAGTTTTTGAATAAATTCATGACACTGCGCGGCTTTGGCAGCGGCGATCATTTCCGCCCGGGAAGCGTTTTTATTGCCGATTAAAATATTGTCCGCAATGCTCTGTTTAAACAAAAATACTTCCTGAAAAACAAAACTGACTTTACTCAGCAAATATTCGCTGGCCATATCCCGAATGTCCACGCCGCCGATTTTGACCGCGCCGGATTGAACGTCATAAAAGCGCGGAATCAAATGAGCGATAGTGCTTTTGCCGCCGCCGGACGGACCGACCAGAGCGGTTACTTCACCCTGTCTAGCTGTGAAACTCACGTCCGTCAGCGCGGCAGGGGCTGTCTGTGTGCCGCTGTTGTAAGCAAAAGTTACATTCCTAAAACTTACCGAGTAATTGTCCGCGGTCAGCGGAGTTTTCGTCTCCGGCAGCGGCCGTTCGTCCAGTATTTTATCCATACGCCCGATGCCGTCCGCGATTTGCTGTCCGAGCTGCGACACATACATTAGTTTTGTGAAAGGCGTAGCCAGCGACACGGAAAATATCAGATAAAACACCGCGGAGAGCGCAAACTGCGTGTAATCCGCCGCAGAACCGGCCAGCCAGATAATTACCGGCAGAAGAAAAATATGCACATTGCCAATGACCGTCATAAACAAAACCATATGCTTTTCAAAAGACAGGGTGTAGTTCAAGCAAAAACGGCCGTAATTTTTTATAGTGGCGTAAAATTTACGGAAAGAAAAAATCGTCTGATTAAAAGCCTTGACCACCGCAATGCCGCGCACATATTCGACCGCGGCGTTGTTCAGCTCTTCCAGCGCGTCCTGATATTTTTTTATAAATTCCTGCGCGGCTTTACTGCCAAAGCCGGAAGCCTGAATAAAATAAGCCAGCACGATAGGCGCAAAGCTGGCCAGACCCAGCCGCCAGTCGAACCAAAAAAGAATGACCAGCGCCATAACCGGCATAGCAAAAGAGCCGGCCAGGTCGGGCAGTTGATGCGCGATGAAGCCCTCCAGTTTCTCGATATTTTCGTCTACTATTTTGCGCAGTTGGCCGGTGGAGTGTCCGGTATGAAAACCCAGCGACAAAGCGGCAATATGACGGGTAAAATCCAGCTTGAGTTTGTACAGCGTGGTAAACGCAGCCCAATGCGAGCACATCAGCGCCGCATAATTAAGCAGCACTGCTGCGGCCGCGCTGCCGCCGGCCAGCCAGCCGAGCTTGAGCAGATAAGCCGTATCCAGCGCGGTCAAATCCGCGTAGTGCAACGCCAGCTCGCGGATAATATAATAAATAGCCACAAAAGGCGCGAAAGACACAACCACGCTGGCTACAGACAAAATGCAGGCGGAGATAGTCAGGGCTTTTTTCTGAAAAGCCAGTTCCCCCAAACGCGCCATACCTGTCCGACGGGGTTTGTTCTCCGGCATACGCTGCCCTCCTTAAAATAGCAATCCTAGAATAGGGTTGCTACAGTGTTTAGTTTAACATGCTGATTTTGAATGTCAATATCAACAAAAGCTATAGAGGACTAATTTTTTCCAAGCTAAATTCATTAAATTCCGCTTTGAAATCCAATGACTTAATGGCTGTAAATACTTTTGACAAACCCCAAAAACACGTTATAATTACTTTCATGACGTATAAAGACAAAATTGTAACTTTACCCCCCCCCATTTTTGGCGTACCTGCGCTAAAAATCTCGCATTTCCTGTATTTAAACATCTAACAAATTTCTCCTGCGTTACATAAACGCCTGTTAGCGGACACTTCGACTCCTTTCGACTGTGCTCAAGGCAAGCCGCTCAGTGTCCGCATCAAGCAACATACACTCGCCGACGGTGGCTGAGCGTAGTCGAAGCCACACAACACAACAAAAAAAGGAGAAAAAATATGAAAAAAATAATTTTAGCGATTTTCACAGTAATGTTGGCGCTGGCGATATTTGGCTGCGGCAAAATGCAGCAGGCGAGCGGCGGCGGAGGCGGTTCGTCGGACAGAGGCGGAGGAGGAGACAAAAAGACGACATTTGAGATTTCCGGTGAAGCGCAAGTACCTAATTCAATAGACGATGATCTATACGCGTCTTGGCCGGAAAGATTGGGACGCGGACTGGCCAGTGTTTTTATTCCGCAGGTCTACGCCGCGGATTTTGGTTTCAAGCCTTTAAAAAATGCTGACGTAAAAGTATTTGAATTTGGCACGGATACTATAGTAGTGACTGCCAAGACCGGCAATGACGGGAGCTACTCGGTCTCTCTGCCTCTGGGTAAAATTTATGTGGTGGCGGTGGAAAAAGCCGCGTCCAACGGCTCGGCGACTATTAACATTAAAAATATCGCCCATGAGGAAAATCTAGTTGTTGATGTTACGCCGATCACGTCCGTGGCGTTGGAAGCGATTTCGCAAAACAGCATAGTTAGAAACACTCTCACCGCCGTGAATGGCAGCGGCAGCGGCAAGCCAGATGTCAGCGCGGTGGCCGGTATTATCGAAACAGTTCAAGAAAATGTGGAAAATTATTACGACACGCACACGGACGAGATTAGCAATGTAGATGTAACCTCGCCAGCTCCGCCGACTGTGCCGAGTATTCCTAATATAATAGAGGAATATACATTGACTATAGCGATTTCGCCGAACAGCGCTGAAAGCAGTGTAACTGTAAATAAAACTCCAGCGCCGACCGACGGCAAATATCTCCAGGGTACGAAAGTAAAACTGACGGTGCAAGGCAATGTAACGTGGAATTTCAAGGAGTGGTCTGGCACAGATGAAAATGACGTAAACAACAACAATGAAATAACGATGGACGGGAACAAAAATATTACGGCGGAGTTTACTAGGCTGGTGGAGTTAAGAGTGCTGGATGTTTTTATATCAGGCAGATCCAAAGACTATGGCATTGGCGACGCTCGTGTGACTATTTCACCGGAACCGTACTCGAAGAAATCTTATCCTGTTAATATCGACGGAGAGCAGTTTAATGTGCTTCAATATTTTTATGATTATGAGCAGGTCGTGACGATTACCGCGCACAACTTGCCCTCCGGGTATCTTTATGATCTGGGCGTAATGTCCGATTTGTCGAGCAGCAACTTCGGCATAGGCATTGATGATGAACTGCACTCTATCACCACCGGAAACGGCTATACCGGGTACCTGGTGAGCAATAACGCAGCCATTGGCTTGAAACTGGACAAAACTTACGCTATCAATTCCTTTTCCCGTATTGGCCGTCTGTGCAATATCGCTACAAGCACCAAAGCCATAGACGGCGACCCGTCCGACTGGAATAGCGATTACAGCGAGATATTTAACGATGCTAACAAAATGGACTGGGAAGAAAATCCACGGGACGAGTATAGTAACGTGCCGGGCTTGAAGATCAAATCTATCAAAGCGGCCAGGGATAGTGAAAATCTCTATTTTCTCTGGGAGGCGGACAACGGATTTAATTCTGATCCGCGTTATGGTTACAAACTGAATATTGTACCCCAAGAGATACATAATCTAAATAATAGTAGCGTAAGTGTAGTAATGTGGAAATATGACACCGTTGGCGGCAGTTATCCTATGTGGTTTAGTGGTCAGAATGATATGAACGGCGATGGTTATTTTACGAGAGCCGGTTATGAGGCGGAATACCCTAACGGCGATCCTTTTCATTTTGTGGAGAACGGCAAAGTCAACGGAAATTTTTATGAAACGGCTGTGTCCATAAATTATATTGAGGAAAAATTAGGAAGTTTGCTAGGTTCATATAATCTGTACGAGATAAGACCTAGCGTGGAGTGGTGGAGTGATGGTGGTCAGGGCAGTTGGCGGCACGAAGAGCGTAGCGATTTGGACGGCGTGATTGTGGAAGAATTTTAGCGCAGGCAATATAAAAGGGCGGTTGGTGAGCCTGCGGTCATCGAGCGAAGTCGAGATGTCGAACCAGCGGTTGGTGAGCCTGTATCCTGCGGATACGCTGTCGAACCACCGCCCCACTTATTAGGAATAAACCGGATCGTTCTCATATTCATGTTAAGATAATTTTATGGAAATAAAACGCGCGGCGGAAATTATCCGGAACGGCGGAGTGGTCGCTTTTCCGACGGAGACAGTGTACGGGCTGGGCGCTAACGCTCTCGATGCTCAAGCGGTGGCCAAAATTTTTGAGCTGAAAGAACGGCCGAGTTTTGATCCGCTGATCGTCCATCTCGCCGCGCCCGCACAGATTTTTGATTATATTGTGAACTCACAATGCATGCTGCCGCTGCAGCAAACTTATATACAATGGCTGACGGAAAAATTCTGGCCGGGGCCGCTGACCATAGTCCTGCCGAAAAACACGCGCATACCCGATATTGTTACCGCCGGTCTGCCGACAGTCGCGTTGCGTATGCCGGACAATCCTGTTGCGCTGGAATTGATCCGGCTGTCCGGCTGTCCGCTTGCCGCGCCGAGCGCAAATAAATTTGGCTGTTTGAGTCCGACTACCGCCGAACATGTCCGCAAGCAGCTTCCCGAACTGGAGTGTGTGCTGGACGGCGGCGCGGCCAGAGTCGGCATTGAGTCGACAGTAGTTTCTTTGCAGGAAGATGGCTTTACCATACTGCGGCAGGGCGCGATTACCCGGACGGATTTAGAAAAAATCCTGCCCGTGTCCGGCCGTGCCGTCTCCGGTCTGCCGTCGCCCGGCTTATTAAAATCGCATTACAGTCCGGCCAAACCGCTATATTTCCCGGGGCAAAAAGAAGTGGACAAAGCGCGCGCCGGCTTGATTTCTCTGCGCGGCGAAAACACCGCCGGATACAAACTGACCGCGACACTTTCACCGAGCGGTGATTTGCGCGAGGCCGCGGCTAATTTATTCGGAGCGCTGCACAAAATGGAAGACGCGGAAATCGACTGCATCGTGGCCGAGCCTGTGCCGGAAACGGGAATCGGTTTGGCAATAATGGACAGACTCCGCAAAGCCGCCTATCGCTGGAAAACGCCGTAAAACTTGCCGCGGCGCTTATTCCACAGTCGCGGAAATAATCACAATATCTTCTTTGGGCACGTCTTGATGATAGCCAAAATTACCGCGCGGCACGCTGACGATTTTGTCCGTGGCGTCCATTCCCTCGATGACTTTGCCAAACACGCAGTAGCCGAAACCGCGCGGCGTGTCGTCGGTATGATCGAGAAAAGTGTTGTCCGCCACATTGATAAAAAACTGCGCGGTCGCGCTGTCCACGACATTGGTACGCGCCATAGCGACAGTGCCGCGCGTATTGGAGAGGCCGTTGCCGGCTTCGTTGATGATTGGGTCTTTGGTTTCTTTTTGCGCCAGGCCGGTCTCAAAACCGCCGCCCTGTATCATGAAATTGGGAATCACGCGGTGAAAAATCGTGCCGTTGTAAAAGCCCTCATTGACATACGCCAGAAAATTCTGGACTGTTACCGGCGCTTTGTCGGGATACAATTCGATTTTGATAATTCCCTCACTGGTTTTCAGAGCAACCACTGGATTGGCGGTCATAGTTTTTTCTCCTTCGGCAGAAAATAAAATAGCGGCGACGACACTCAAAATTAAAATGAATTTTTTCCCCATGCGTTTCATTATACAGGAAATTACGGATTAGGGAAATCAAATGTTGCGGCGTAAAATCCTTCGGCATATTGGTAATTTTCATCAGGGTTTTGCGCGGCGACATAAGCGGCGAGTTCTTTGGCCATTTGCGCGTAATAACCGGCCTGATTGTGGCGCAAGTCCTGGGATTGATTAGCAGAAGTGATAATGTACCCATTTCGCTCGATGCTGTCCGCCGAGTAATAAATCACAAGGTTGTCCTTGATTTCCTGCTCGATTTTTTCTTGTTTGCTGCTGTAGAAAAAAATCAGCGGTTTTTGTCCGGTCCTTTTGGATTGTTCGGCGAGGGCGTCGAGAAAAAGCTGCGTGGCTGTGCGGTGATGCGGATGATTGCTTGTAGGAATAACCATAAAATACGCGCCGGCAGGATGTTTCGCCACAAAATCATTTATTTTCTGAATGTCCCGCGCTGTAGGCTGTTTGAATTCCGAATAATAGGACCTCAATTTTTTAGTATGCGAAAAATAAACCGGCTTGGTTACCGGCCAATGAATTTCCAGATCATAAACGGTTCTGGCCGGATCATCTTCTTGCCGGAGAGGTCTTTCACCGCCTGTAGAGCTGTGAAAGCCAAGCGTTATCGCGCCAATCAAAGCTTCAACATCTCTGATTTTCTGTTTGAAATACAGCAAAGTATTTTCGAATTCTTTCACCTCATGAAAGTTGTTCGTTTCCGTATAAATATATCTAACTGTCTCCGGAGCGGTTTTGAGTTCGGGGTTGAGGCGGTAAATTTGTTCTCTGGCTTTGACCAGCTCTTCTTGGGTAACCGGGTCTTTGCCCGTATGTGTTTTCTCAGCCAAATTCCAGGTCAGGTCTATCAGTTTTTTTTCAAGAATAATTGAGTATTCTTTTAAGGAAAGAATTTCATTGCGTCTGGTGTAATGCTGCAAAGCGAAATAGTCAGCGATGCCTTCTTCGTCCGGCAAAACAGTCAGAAGCGCCGCTTTATTTTTAGCGTCAGTGGAATTGTGCCGAATTTTATAAATGTGCGCCGCCAGATAAGCCGTGTTGCCGGCATGAATGGCTATGTCGTCGGGGTGAGTTTGAATAAAAATTTTTTCACCGGCGGGCAAAATTTCTTTTAAGCCGCTCTCCGCGTTTTTTATAGGCGGAAAATCAGCTAAAATCGGAACAAGATGGTTTTTCGCCAGACTTTTCAGAAAATCCTCGTGCGTAAACAACGAATTTGACTTTTGCAGTGCCCGCAGTTCCCCGCTTCCGGCGACATAGTCTGCAGAACAGATTATTTTTCTCAATATAATCAATAGTATGCTCCTCTTGATTTGTGTTTATTTAGAAATGCGCCTAAATATATCGTAATCTGTGATAAATCGTTGCAAAGATTTTTTGGCTTATTTAGGCTGTTTTTTCGGCAGCTTAATTTGCCGTCCCAGCGTATGAAGGAAATCCGGCGTGTAATAATCAATAAACCCGGCCGCCGGAGTGAAGGTCATCTCGCCAAAAACCGGCCGGCCGCCGACCTCGTACCAATCCACGCGCACAAAAGGAAAACCTTTAGCCAGTACGCGGCACATTTTTTTCATTTGTTCGAATGATTGGGGCGGAGGCAAACCGCGGCTTTGATAACGGCCGGATTGAGGGTAGGCGTTTTTGACCAGACGCCAACGGCTGTCATAAGTTTCGCGCTGATGCTCGACTTTGTGTTCGTCGCGGTCCCAGCAAACATAAATATATTTCGGTTCGCCGTGGAAGCAAAAAAATTTGTAATCGATCAGCGAAGCCGATTTTCCGCTGTCCTCCCGTAATAATTTTTCGGCGATAATACGGGGCGGTATTTTTAGATAATGCGGCTCGGCTGTATCCACGCCAAAAGGCCGGCGCCGGCGGAAATGCCGCCGGATTTTGCCGCGCGTTAATTTGGTCTTGTCCGGCACGAGCAAAATATCGCCGCTGCCGTTATTGGCCTTGAGCACAAAAGAGCGCGGCAGAGTTTGCAGAGAGATTTCCTGCGGTGAATTATAAACCGCGTACAATTTATTGAGCGTCCGTCCCAGGCCTTTGCTCCGCACGTACCGGCGCGCGCGGTATTTGTCGGCCAGCTCCGGCCAGCGCGACGTGTCGGAATAAAATTTCAGCCAGTGAATTTTTTC
>BGZN01000054.1 GCA_003864455.1 Candidatus Termititenax aidoneus
TTGGTCAAATAGGTGGTCTGCTTGTCGTTCAGTTTCTCGATATTCATTTTTTGATAGCCGCTTTGCTGGATCAAGATTTCCTGTATGGCGTTACGGCTGTCGCCTTTGGCCTGGGTGATCATCGTCAAAAGTTTTTGGAGATAGGCCCCAAAAAGAATCGTTTCTTTGAGCTGATTAAATTTGTAGGTGTCGACTTGGATGAAAGGAGTGGAAATCGTGCCAACATAAGAACTATCCAGCAAAGCTTGCATATTGGGATATTGCACAATTGCCTGCATATTTTGTTTGGTTCGAACTATTTCATTATAGATGGCATTATATTCGGGTTTTTCATAACGTAGATTCGCGTATCTTACCTCTTCACTATTCAACCAAGGCAACACAGTGTCGTTTATATAATTATTCAAATCCGCTTTATTGCCTGCATTGATTAAGCGGGCTAATTCCGCCAGGATACCTTCGCTGTCTCCACTATCTTTACTTAGATACATGCTGCCTTTAGCTAAATCAGACAAATCATAAGCTTCATATTTAAACAAAAATTCCTCATCCTTGCTCATTTGGATAACAGCATTAGTTACTGTTTCGTTTATGATAAGACCAATCATGTTTTTATCTATTGGCGCATGTGTGTCAGTCAATTCAGCAGGATCAAGCGGCTTCAGCGCTGGCAAAACTTTGACTGTTACAGTATCTGTATGTGTGTATCCGTCGTTGTCTGTAACAGTCAGTTGAAAAATATATGTTCCTGCTATCAGTTTATACAATGTTGGCGACGCCGTATCTTTACCAGATATAATATAACTGCCGCTAGATGGTCCGCCAATCTGTTCCCAATAGTAAGAAACAATTTCTCCATCTGGATCAGTCGATCCGTTGCCATCTAAGGTTACAGAATCTTCTGGCAGCCTGATAATTTGATCCCCACCAGCATCAGCTGTAGGACGTCCATCTGGAATCACGGTTATAGTGATAGTATCATAATCTGTTTTTCCGCCATTGTCCGTAACAACTAACTTAAAGACATAAGTGCCAACCTGCAGATTGCTAACACTGGTCGAGCTGCTGCTTGGACTGGCTATCGTCGCCCCGTCTGGCCCGCTTATTTGCGTCCATTCATATTCGGTAATAGTGCCGTCCGCATCAGACGAACTATTGGCATTGAGTGTTATAGAATTCTCCGGCATCATCATAACAATATCGTCTTGCCCTTTATCGCTGCTGGCTATGGCCGTAGGCCTTTGATTTGGACTTACTGTTATCGTAATAGTAGTGTAATTAGTATCTCCTTTGTTATCAGTTACCAATAATTTGAAAACATACGTTCCCGCCTGTAAGTTTTGCACAGTTGTATTCACGCCGGACGAACTGACTATTGTCGCTGCGCTAGGCCCGCTCACCTGGCTCCAGGCATAACCAGCTATTGAGCCATCGGAGTCATATGAACTGCTCCCGCTTAGCGTCACGCTGTTTGTCGGAAGCTGGATCGCGCTGCTGCTACTGGTTGCCACTGCCGTTGGCAACACATTGGCTGACTCCGAATTTACGGTTATGGTGATAGTGTCGTAATCTGTTTTTCCGCCATTGTCCGTAACAACTAACTTAAAGACATAAGTGCCAACCTGCAGATTGCTAACACTGGTCGAACTGTTGCTTGGACTGGCTATCGTCGCTCCGCTCGGCCCGCTTATTTGCGTCCAGGCATATCCGGTAATGGAGCCGTCCGCATCAGACGAACTATTAGCATTGAGTGTTATAGAATTCTCCGGCAAGGTCAACGTTATGTTATCCTGACCCTTATTGCTGCCGGCAATGGCCACCGGCGGTTGATTCGCTGGTTTTACCGTAATACTAACGGTAGTCTCAGCGGTCGAACCTCTATTATCGGTTACCTTTAATTTAAAGACATAAGCGCCAGCTTGCAGATTTTGCACAGCCGTATTTACACTGCTTGAATTAACAATAGTAGCTTGACTTGGCCCGCTTACTTGACTCCAGGTATAACCAGTTATTGACCCGTCGCTGTCAGATGAACTGTTACCATAAAGCGTTACACTGTTTGTCGGAAGCTGTATCTCGCTGCTGCTGCTGGTTGCCACGGCAGTCGGTGCTACATTAGGCTGCGCTGGATTTACGACTATAGTAATAGTGTCATAATCTGTTTTTCCGCCATTGTCCGTAACAACTAACTTAAAGACATAAGTGCCAACCTGCAGATTGCTAACACTGGTCGAGTTGTTGCTTGGACTGGCTATCGTCGCCCCGCTCGGCCCGCTTATTTGTGTCCAGGCATATCCGGTAATGGAGCCGTCCGCATCAGACGAACTATTGGCATTGAGTGTTATAGAATTACTCGGTAGTGTCATTACAATATTGTCGTTACCAAGATTACTGCTGGCGATGGCTGTAGGTTTTTGATTTACAGGCTGCGAAGCGGCATTGACAACTACAGTAACATCAGCATAAGAAGTGGAACCCCTATTGTCCGTTACTTGCAATCTGAAAACATATGTTCCTGCCTGTAAGTTTTGCACGGCCGTATTCGCGCCGGACGAACTGACTATTGTCGCTGTGCTAGGCCCGCTTACTTGACTCCAGGTATAACCAGTTATTGACCCGTCGCTGTCAGATGAACTGTTACCATAAAGCGTTACACTGTTTGTCGGAAGCTGGATCGCGCTGCTGCTACTGGTTGCCACAGCGGTTGGCGCCACATTGGCTGGCTCTGGATTCACCATTATCGTTATAGTGTCATAATCTGTTTTTCCGCCGTTGTCCGTAACAACTAACTTAAAGACATAAGTGCCAACCCGCAGATTGCTAACACTGGTCGAGCTGCTGCTTGGACTGGCTATCGTCGCCCCGCTCGGCCCGCTTATTTGCGTCCAGGCATATCCGGTAATGGAGCCGTCCGCATCAGACGAACTATTAGCATTGAATGTTATAGAATTACTCGGTAGTGTCATTACAATATTGTCGTTGCCAAGATTACTGCTGGCGATGGCCCTGGGCGCGGTATTTGCTGCCGCCGAATTAAACGCAATTACATTATCTGTGCTATTCACGTCATCTAAAGTTTCGCCGACCACTTTATTGTCATTGAAACGGAAATAAACTACAAAATCCGGATCAGCAGCCTGCGTTAGTTCTGCCAGCGACTGAATAGTCTGCCCGTGCAGAGCCGGATCAAAAATATATTTCTGGCCATCGTCTGCCGTATACTCGACAAAAACATGGTCGCCGTATTGCGGGCTGCTGCCGGCCACGGCAAAAACTCTCTCCTGCGCTTCCTTGTAACTCAAGCCCTCGCGTTTCAGCAAAGCGATCAGCGCCGAAGCCAGCAGCGTGGCCAGATCCTCGCAGTCGCCGCTGCGTTTGGCGATAGTTTCACCGACGCCGCTCCAGCTATCCGCTGACTCTGATTCATAAGCAAAATTTTCGACAATATAATTGTAAAGTTTGACCAATTTTTCTTCCGTGGACAAAACGGCGTCATTTAATTCCGGAATATTTTTTAACAGCTCGGCGATCTGCGGGCTGAAAGGATCAATGTAATCCGTTACGCTGTTGTAGCTGTCTGTTTTGGCGGAATAGCCGTAAGCGCCGTCCACCACCGCGCCGCTGGCTGTGTGTTTTACTGTGTAATAAGAATCTTTTTCCTGGGCGATCTCTTCCGGCGGATCGTATTGTTTGAAATTACGGATATACCCGCTGTCCGTTTTTTTCTCCGCCGGAGCAGATCTGTTTTTGCCGCCAAAACGACCGCTTAAAGACGCGCTGTCCAGACGCAAGCCGGCCGCAGATTTTTTGCGCCAGGGAAACAGGACTTGCAGCGTCCTAGCCATAAAAGCCTGTTCCCGCGTTTTAGCCGCTTTGGTCTGTTTGTTTTTGCCGGCGATTCTCAGCCTGGAGCGAATAACGGTAGTATCGCCGCCAAAAGAATTGCCCAATTCCTCATCGACACTGGACAAAAAAGAACCGGTTTTATCCTCCAGCTCTACAGAATATTCGTTATCGGTTTCCAGCAATACTTTATTTGTTTCTGGCATAACTTCTCCTGCTATTATTATATCGATTTTTTACAGTCTAAACTTGCATTTGCGTAAAGCTATGATTTATAAATTTTGCGCGCAACTTTTTCCAGCTGCTTACAAGTCAAACTTAACAAGCAAAGCGAAGTTAAGTTTGACCCACAAGGCCTCTTGCGGCCGAAGTGATAACCTAAAAAAATGAACCGTTTTTTAATATCTTACGATATTTAAGGTATAGAATCGCTAAAATTGGGTATATATAACCCATGCAAGAAAACCGCTCTTTCCATCGATATAAGATGCGGGAGAGGAAATTGGAGGAAATATGAAATTTTTAAGCTGTTCTTTTAAAGTAGATAATAATAAATATTCGCTTGCTACTCCTAACCTACCAATATCTATTCCATCAGAAAAGACAGATTCGTTTTATGGGCAACAAGATGAGTTGGATCATGGAAAAGCGCCTTTTTCGCCAAATGGAGCGATTCCTGCTCCGTACATTGTTCTAACCAGTTTTGAGCCAAGCAATTATACTGCCGACCAGTTTGATGGTGCGCCCGGAAAATCTGTCAAAATCGGCACAGCTGAATTTAAAATATACGATAATAATGGTACAAAAGAAGTGTATCGTAAGACCCAAGAAGGAAGTGTTGAATTATTCAAACCACCGTATATTTTGCATGGAGAACGTTACGCTATAGACGAAGACAATATGCTGGCTAAAGAGCTTACTGGCGACTGGCCGGATGACAGCAAACAAAAAGGCTTAAATTATAACGAGTCTACTTATAAAGCCATTGGCGGCAATGTCTATAGGAATCACGGCGGCATAATTACACAGTACTCTCCTTCGGACAGCAGTTCCAATATCTATGCTGTCGACAACAAATTATATTTTATAGATAACGGCGAGTTGAAGCAGACTATTTCCAAAGAAACGTTCGAAAACGCTGACGACACCGGCATAACTCACAGCGGCGCAACTTACAAAGCTGTAAATGGCCAAATATACAGGAATGACGGAAAATCTATACTGCCTATGCCCGCTACAAATGGCGTGGTAACCATAGGCAACACTAATTACAGCATAGACCCGGAGAGCGGCGTTTTGCTCAAAGCGGATTCCTCGGCTATCACCACTGTTATAGACAAATGGAATGCCACGACCAACGGCATTGAAAATCTGGGCATTGTCTACAAAGTTTTATTTATCGACGGCAAAGCGGAAGTGTATCAGCAGCCCAAAGATGGTTCGGCTTCGATTACCAAATTCGAGCCAAATCAAGGACGGGATACTTATATAATCGGCGGCACATATTACAAGATAGAAGGCAAGGACGAAGCAGCTTTGCTGGCGGAAACAACGGCTAGCAAAACATTGAATACTCTTAAAGCAGATATTAGAACAGGTTTTTTTAACTATTTGAATACTACAGATAGATTCGGTGAGCCAGTCCCGCCTGTAGGTAATGTTACAGATTTAAATTTCGAACTTAATCATCCAAAATGGGGTTTATCTGCGGATATATCCGCTTATTTAGCTGAAGAGACCATCAATAATTTTCGAGATATGTTTAAAATAAATGACCTTTTAGTAAAGTTTTATAACAAACAAGATATTTTTTCTGTAAAACTTGGCATAAGCGATTTCGATCAAAAAGATTCCTTGTCTAATTTATTTATCAAAGCTTATGATCCGGCAGATGCAGGTTTTAGCGCCAGACTTAATTTTGGCGGCATGGGGCTTGAAGTTGCAGGAACTCTGCCAATCGGCCAAAATGGTCAGGTAAGCATAGAAGACTACCGTCTTGGTGTAAAGCTGTTTTATGAAGGACTGGACGATGCTTTACGCATAGCTTTATTTGCTAATACGGAGGAGCTAGGCAGTCAAGGCACTAAAGCTTTTCGCGCTGGGGCCGAAGCGACATATACGACAGAACTTGGAAAACATTTTAAATTATTGGTTTCGGTATTTGGAAACTATTTGCAGGTCAGTAAGGACGGTCTAAATTTATCGGTAGTTTCAGAAATGACCGACGGCGATCTGCTCTGGAATGATGACGGCACGCCAGTATGGAATAATCCTGATGGCGCGCCAGTGGAAATACAAGGCAGCGATGGAAACACTTATAAAAAACCAGCGCGTGATAATGCTGGAGATATAATATATACAGACGCCGACGGCAACATTTCTCCAGGTGCGATAGAAGTTTTAGATAGCGCCGGCCAGCTGATACAGATAACCAACAGTCATCCGCTTTATAATTCTCTCAAAGGCGATCCTCAATATGAGGTATATTATATGTATGAACGCACCGGCGATCAGGCCAGAGAACAAATCCCTACCGGTAAATACAGTGTGTCAGAAACTGGCACTATTGATAAATACCAGAGCGGTTTCGAAGGCGGACTCGGCGCTCAATTCTTAGTTCATGGTGTGCCGCTAGGAAAAAGATTGTCTCTTAATGCCGGTCTTGGTTTAGATCTCGGTTTTAGTATATATAATACTAATGAAGGATATGTCATAACCTCTCATGAGAATAACCCTGATGTTGCAACTGAAAAAAATTACAATACAACATCTTTTACACTAGGGATACCTGCATTTGTTCAACTAAATTTCGGCAAGATGGGCAGATTTAATCCATACTTTATAGCTCAAAACCGCTTTGAGATGGGTTTTATAAATCAGGAAGAAAATTCCAACCCAAACAACCCAAAGATAACTAATCGATTGTTTTTGGGTTTTGGTACCACGATAGGAAATTAAATACCCTGCCGTGCGGAACTTCAGCCCATACTCCGAGTGTGGATACTTCCCCCGCGGCTTGAGTCGAACTTAACAAAGCCACGAAGTGGTTGCCGTTAAGTGAGACCCACAAGCAAGCGAAGTTAGGCCGTTGCAACGTTGTTTCACTTGTTACTCTCACTTGACTTCGTGTTACACAGTAGCGAAGTTAAGCGGCGACAACAAGCGTAAGCGCCGTTGCTTTTGCCATTTTCCAGCCGTCCACCGCAGCGGCGCGGTCAACGTTGACATGCTGTAATTTATAGTTTACAATAACCAAATGATTAGAATTGAGGTCGCTGAAACCTATGACAACTGGTTTAAGAGGCTACGGGATATTAGAGCAAAAGATATTATCAACAGCCGCCTTGACCGAATTAAAGAAAATGAAAATTTTGGCGACTGTAAAGCCCTGGGCGCCGGGCTGTACGAGATAAGAATACATTATGGCGGCGGATATAGATTATATTTTGTGCATAAAAGCAATCGCTGGATATTGGTTTTATGCGGCGGAGGCAAGTCAACCCAAGAAAAAGACATTAAGACAGCCAGAAAATTAGCGGAGGAGGTTTAAAAAATGCTGAAAACTAGGACATGGAATATTTTGGATTATCTTAAAACAGAAAAAGATGTGCAGCGTTATTTGGAAGTTGCTTTTGCGGAAGGCAATTCAGAGTATATCATCACTGCCTTGGGTAATGCCGCCAAAGCGCGCAAGCTAATGTCCAAAGCTGCCAAAAAAGCCGGCGTAACCAGAGAGGGGCTTTATAAATCGCTGGCCAAAAACGGCGCGCCGGCGTTTAGCACTGTAATGAATGTGGTTAATTCGCTTGGCTACAAACTGACCCTCGCGCGGGCTTAGAAATTTTTGCCGCGGCCGCCTGCTAAAACACGGTCAAGAGAAAAAAATATCCAAGCATTTTAGGTATGGTATAATAAATTGTAAATAGTTTCTCGGAGAAACCATGATAAACATACAAAAAACCATTGATATACCGGACGAGCATAGAATATATTTAGATATTCCGTCTGATATTCCTAACAGGCGCGGCTTACATTGAGTTGACACTCACACCAGTGCCCAAACCGGATTTTCGCAGGCCAATTTCCAGCTATTTTGGCTGTTTGAAAAACAGTAACGCTTTTCTCGGCAATGCTGTGAAAATCCAGCAAAAAATGCGCGCTGAATGGAATAATTAAACATGAGGACAGCCAATTTCTGCTGGATACAAACGCTGTAATTACATTCGATAAAATATTACTAAAATTCCATTGGCCAAAATTAAAAACGCAAAATTTATCGTAACACAATCGTACCGCCGGCCTAAATCCCCGCCTCAAAAATACTCTGCCGCGATTGTCTGCCAAAGCGCGAATAAAAGCACGATTGACAGCATGGACTTATTGTAATACAATAAGTCTATGGCTTATGAATTTGACAGCTTTGAATGGGACGTAAACAAGAAAGAAAAGAGAGAATATTATGGTCATGGTTAGAAAAACAATAAAAGAAATGTTGCAGGCAAAATCCCGCACGAATTGGGAATATGTGAAAAATCTTAAAGACAAGGATATACAGGACGCCGAAGGCGACTTTGAAGGCGGCCGCCGTGTGCACATTCGCATGGGCAGACCCCAAAAAGAAATAACGCGGCAGTTAGCCTCTATTCGTATACCCGCGCCAGCATTAGTCAAGCTCCGCTCTTTAGGCAAAGGTTGGTCAACCATCGCTGGCGACGTCCTCGCCAACTGGATAAATAAAAAGCCGCTGAAACAGGCAGCATAAACATTACCTAAATACTCGCCAGCACCCTCTCAAAATATCCGGCCGAGATTTTGACATTTTCCTGCCAGCTCGTTGTGGCGTTGTGGTCGGCGTTGTCGGTGATATAACGCAGCGCGCAAAATGGCTTCTTGAGCCGCTGGCAGATTTTCGCGGCGGCGGCGGATTCCATGTCGACCAGCTGCCCGCCGTACTGCGCGGCTTTGGCCTGCGCTAATTCTTTGCTGTGCATAAATTGATCGCCGCTCAAAGTCCGGCCGGTTTTCAGCGGCAAATTTTCCTGCCGGCAAATTTCCTGGATTTTTTGGAGCGTGGCGGGATTGGGATAGGAGATCACCGCCGAGGTCATGCCGGAAAAAGGCGTTACGCCCGGCTCTACGCCGAGCGTGGTGGCCAGCATGTCGTGCTCCACAAATTCCGCACAGAGATACAGCTCGCCAACTTTTTCTTGTCCCAGTCCCCCCGAAGTGCCGAACATAATCACTTCGTCAATGCGGTGAAACATCTGTCCGAGCGCAAACGCTGCGTTGGCTTTGCCGATGCCGCAAACATTGAGAATTATTTTTCTGGCCGCTGAATAATATGAGCCGTCGCTTTGCTTCGTCCAGCCGTAAGCGGCGCTGGCAAGTATAGCCGCGGCTTCGTCACGCACCGCGATGATGACGCCAAGATTAGAAGAGCGCAAAATTCGGCGCTCCCAAAGCCTGTCTGTCGCTCAACTTGATGTCCAGAATAACGCCAAAAGCCGGCTCCGCGCCGCATCTGCGGAAAAGCTCCAGCACACCGCGCATCGTGCCGCCTGTGGCAAACACATCGTCGACGATCAAGATTTTCGCACCGCGCAAGTCCTGGTCTTCCTGTACCTGCAGGCTGTCCTCGCCGTACTCAAGCTGATAAGTTACAGTCTGCACTTTGCCCGGCAGCTTGCCCTTTTTACGCACCGGCAGGAAAGCGCAGCCCAGTTCGTAGGCCAGCGCCACAGCCAAAATAAATCCTCTGGCCTCAATGCCGGCAATGTAGTCAAAATGCCCCAGTGTTTGGACTTTTTTGCTAAATTCACGCACCAAACCTTTGAGCAGCTCCGGCTGTTTGTAAATCGGATTTAGATCGCGGAAAAGCACGCCTTTGACCGGAAAATCGGGATAATTAACGATGGCTTGGTCAAGTTTAGTCAACATCTTTAAAATTATAATATTTTCCGCCAGACTGCACAAGAAAAAAATGAAACGTTTTTGTGTAACTTACGAGTCGAGCTTAACAAGGCCACTGCGTGGCCGACGTTAAGCGAGACCCA
>BGZN01000055.1 GCA_003864455.1 Candidatus Termititenax aidoneus
GCATGATTTACGCCATGGGTCGGCAAAATTTTCTGCCGGAAGTTTTTGCCCGCACCAATAAGCACGGACAGCCAATTCTGCCGAATATTTTGATTTTAGTCATCAGCATTTTGTTTATTATGATGCAGACGATACGCTCGTTTTTTGACCTCATGGCTTTTGCCTGCGCCTTGTGCTATGCCATCAGTACGATTTCCTCAATGGTCTTGGCCCAAAAACATCCTGAATGGCCGCGGCCCTTTGAACTGCCTTGGGGCAAGGTGATGCGCTGGCTGTCGCTGGGCGTGGCGGTCGTCATCGCGGTTTTCTGCACGATTGGCATTACGCCAATGACTTGGTACGGTTTCAGCGGCTATATCGGCATCGGCCTGCTCTTGTGGGGCTATATGGTTTTATTCCGCTGGCGCACGGAAAAAGTCTGGATGAAAACGCCGGACGGGGACAAGGAATTCTAAGGGGAACAAAAAAATTAAGTTTTTTTTCAAGGAGAGTTTTATGGGAATACTGGCCGGAAAGATTGCCTTAATCACGGGAGCATCTATGGGCATTGGCAGCGGCATCGCGCAAGTCTTTGCGGCAGAGGGTGCCAAGCTGGCCTTGGCCGCCCGCTCGGAACAGACGGACAAGCTGGCGGCAGAGCTACAAAAATCCGGTGCGGAAGTTATCGCCGTCAAAATGGACGTAACCAATCCGCTCAGTGTCCAGGCCGGTGTGGAAAAAACGGTACAGACTTACGGCGGGCTTGACATACTCGTCAATAACGCCGGAGTCTGCCGGCTGGGTTTGTTTGAGGAGATGAGCGACGAGACCCGCGATTTTCATTTTGACGTGAATATCAAAGGTGTGTGGAACGCCACGCGTGCGGCTCTGCCTTATTTGAAAAAGTCCCCGCAGGGCAAGATTGTAATCATGTCTTCGGTAACTGGCGATTTGGTGGCCGACCCGGGCGAGGTGGCTTATGCCACGACCAAAGCCGCGCTGGTAGGTTTTACCAAGGCTCTGGCGGTCGAGCTGGCGGCGTACAATATCAATGTCAACGCGATTTGTCCGGGTTACGTGCTGACACCGCCAGATAAAATATCGCGTAAATCACACCGCAGGTAATTACCGAACCCAAAATAGCTTTTTTCTGATCATGAATCGGGAAAGTGCCTTCCTCGACCAGAGCCGGAACAGTCTCAAAACCAAAATACGGTGTAATCAAAAACGCCGCGCCAATCGCCCAGCCGAGCCATTGTGCCTTGTCCAGGCCCGCGCCGCCCAGAGCGGTGGAAAAAAAGCCACTGAAATTGGCCAGCGACCACTGTCCAGAAAAAAACAACAACAGCGCGGTCAAACATATACCGCCAATCGCGCAAAACAACATATAAGTTTGCACTTTCCCGGCAATCACATTTCTGGCCAGAGACAAGGCGAACCAAGCAAACAAAGAAATCACGCCAATGCCCAGCATCGTCGCGTCTGACCAGCCGAAATTAAATTGAAAATTGAGCCAGTCAATAATGCCCAGAGTGCCTGCCGCCGGCACCGCAATCCACGCGCACATAATCAGCCAGCTCGACCAAAAACCCAGGTGCTTATTCAAGCCAATCGTGTTGAAGACCAGCGAAGACCCCGCGCTGGGCAGCATCGTGGAAAGCTCCGCGTAAATAAACGCGATGGGCAGACAGGCCAGAGTCATTAAAATGTAGGCCAAGAAAGTCGCCGGGCCGCAATACGACAGAAAAATACCGTCCCAATAACACATGAAAGTAAAAATCGCGCCAGTCGCCAGAGCATACACATACAGCAGGCTCAGTGATTTTTTGAGCGCGTACTTGCCTCCTCCTAAAATATTGCTGTCTTTCTGCATCATTTACCTCCTAAATTTATTTGCCCTGTAGATACCTTGCCGCCCAGACCTAAAGCTGTTCCCGCAAATACTCTTCCGCCAGCCGCACACTGCCGTCCGTGTAGCCAACGCTCAGAGCCTGGACCGGGGTACTCTCACTGTGGCTGGTCAGCCAAGCGAGCAGCTGCAAGCGTCGCTGTAGAATAAAAGTGTCAATCAGCGCCAAATCTTTTTTTTCTAATTCCAAGACGCGGTGATAACCTACCAGCCAATTTTCAATCAAATGCTTGGCAATCGGCTTATGCTCGATAAAACTGACTGCCGAAGCCAAGTCATGTAAAAACCAGCCGAAGCCGCAATCATCAAAATCAATAACCTTAATCGTGATGCCGTCAACCAAAAGATTGGCCAGGCGCAAATCAGCGTGAATCAAACCAAAATTCCAACGGTTCTGACCGTAACGCTTTAATTTTCTTTGAATAATTTCCGCGGCGCGCTCTAAAATCGCGGTTTGCTCCATATCGAGTTCGGGAGCGGCCTGCCAGCGACCCCAGCGTGGCTGGCGACCGAGCATCGTGTCGTAATCCCAGACAAAGCGTTTGAGTGTCGGCGCGAGCGACCAGTCCCGCGTGTAACGGTGCAGATAAGCGGTAATCTCGCCGAGGTCATAAAAACTCCGCAAAATTTCTTTCTCGTCATTTTCGTCCGGCGCTTGACCGGACAGAAATTTGTAAAGCACACAGGTATATTCCGCCGCGGCCAGCGGGCTACGGATATATTGAATATACTCGCCGTTCACGCCTTTGAGCGGCTCAGCCACGACCACCGCGCAATAACGGCGGATACGCTCAACCCAAATCAACTCCGCCTCTATTTCCTCAACCGGATGATACCCCGGGCGGCTGATGCGTAAAACCACTTTAGCCTCGCCATTCTGCACGAGATACGTAATATTCTCCGAAAGCTGCAACAGCTTGGCCTGCCAGCCGTTCAGCCCAAATTTCGGCAAAGCATCTTTGGCCAAGCTGTCAAATAATTTTTCATTTAGGGTAACGCTGGTCGTCATGATTGCAAAATATCCTCTCTGGCTGCTTTGATGCCCGCGCCTAAACGCTCCAGCAGTTCAGCGCAATATTCCCGGGAGCAAAGCACGCCGGGCTTGAATTGCAGCACCCTGTTGTCCAGCATCGAGTAAATCGCCCACACCCCGTGGTTACGGTAAAGATGTTGCATGACCGGGATGGCGCCTCGCGTTCCGGCAAATCGCAGGCCCATAATCAAACCGTTTTGGCGTATTTCCACAAAGGTATCGGGATTTTCTTTTTTGATTTGCTCCAAACCAGCACGCAAATATTCGGCCACAAAATGTATATTGTCGATGGTCTCCTGGCGTTGCAAAATCTCCAGCACTTTCCGGGCGACCAGACAGCCCAATTCTGTCCCGCCAAAGGTGGACATGTGCGCACTGCCGTCAATAGTCAGCCAGCGGGCGGCGCGGTCATTCATAATCACCGCGGAAATCGGATAAAGGCCGCCCCCCAAACCCTTAGAAGTAACGATAATATCCGGCACGACTCCGTAAGCGGCAATGCACCACATCTGACCGCTACGCATCAGTCCGGTCTGCACCTCGTCAGCTATATAGAGCGCACCGTGCTTTTCGCAAAGTTTCTTGACCGCCGGTAAATAGCCGTCCTGGGGCAGAGGAAAGCCATAAGTCGCGGGGATAGTCTCCATGATTACGCAGGCGGCAGCGTCTTTGCCCAATTCTCTTTCCAGCGCGGCGATGTCATTGAAAGGCACTTTGGCATTTTCCTCTTCACCGCGGTCGGCCAAAAATATTTTGGCATAACGCTCCGCGCCAGCCGCCACCGCCAGACCAGTATGACCGTGATAACAATTTTGCACCGAGATGATTTTTTTGCGGCCCGTCGCGCAACGGGCAGTTTTGAGCGCCAAGTCTACCGCCTCCGCGCCAGCCGCGCCAAAGATTGCGTGCGTCAGCCCGGGTGAAACCTTGACCAGTTCCTTGGCCAGCGCGGCTTTTTGCGGCGAGGGGAAATGATGATTACCGATGTCGTACTCCTCCAGACCCTTGATTAAAGCCTCCCTGATTTCCGGATTACGGTGGCCGAGACTGAATGTGCCGCCGTTGATATGCACATCCATCAGCCGCCGTCCGTCCAAATCCCAGAAGTAATAACCCTCTCTTTTACCCATGACAAAATTGATGCCCAAGTCCTGCCATTCCTGTGTTTTACCAGTGTTCCAGTATTGCCGAGAGTCCGCGAGAACTTGCTCCTTGACGCTGACCATATTTTCTCCTTTTTTGTATAATTACATTTTTGTAATTTTATATAATTTTTATACTTTTTCGTATAAAAATCATGCGGAGTATACATATATGGTTGTTATTTGTCAAGTGCGGTCGCCGCACCCGGCGTGCTAGCAAACAGTATGAGGGGAATTACTGGTCAAAATAGCCGGGACGGGGACAGGTCGCTTGCGGGTTGTCGTCGGTTTATTTGCCATTTTGCCTTAAATATACTATATTAGCAAAATCTAATTATCAGCAAGTCCGGAGGTAATTATAAAAGTGTCCAGCGAACTACAGCTGTCCCAAGACCTGCAAGATTTTATCAAATTATGGAAAGACAAACCCGGCAATCTCATTATGATTTTGCACCGCGTCCAACAGGAATACAAATATGTACCGCGCGAAGCGGCCCTCTATCTGGCCAAAGAATTAAACGTGCCGCTGGCCAAAATTTACGGCGTGATAACGTTCTATCATTTTTTCAAACTCAAAAAACCCGGCAAGCACAATATCCAAGTCTGCATCGGTACGGCCTGCTATCTCAAGGGCGGCGGCGACCTGTTGCTGGAGCTGGAGAATCTGCTCGGCGTAGGCGTGGGCGGTGTAACTGGCGACGGTCTCTTCTCTATCGAGGGCGTGCGCTGTGTGGGCTGTTGCGGACTGGCACCCGTGGCGGTCATTGACGGCGAGGTTTTTGGCAAACTCAAAAAAGACAAACTGCCGGAAATCATCGCCAAATTTAAAGACAAATAACGGAGCGCAAAATGGCTAAAATTACGGTCGAGGATTTAAAGAAAATCGCCAAAGAACAAGTTGGTGTGAAGTCCGCTTACCAAAAAGTCGTCCTCGTCTGCGGCGGCACGGGCTGTGAATCGAGCAAGTCCGACCTCATCTACCGGAATCTGCTCAAGGGTGTGCGGGACTCCGGGGCGGATAAAAATGTGCAGGTCATTAAGACGGGCTGTTTTGGTTTTTGCGAAAAAGGACCGATTGTTAAAGTTCAGCCGGACGAGTCTTTTTATGTCGAGGTCAAGCCGGAAGACGCGGCGGAAATTGTCTCCGAACATCTGGTCAAAGGGCAGGAAGTTACGCGGTTACTCTACGACAAAAATAAAAAACCCGGCGCGAAAGCCGATGACATTGATTTTTACAAAAAGCAGGTGCGCGTGGTGCTGCGTAACTGCGGCATCATCGACCCGGAAAATATTCACGAATACATTGCCCGCGACGGCTATCAGGCTTTGGCCAAGGTCTTGTTCGAGCTGACCCCGGAGCAGGTCATTGAGGAATTGAAAAAATCTGGCCTGCGCGGACGCGGCGGAGCGGGCTTTCCGACCTGGCGCAAATGGGATTTTAGCAAGGCCGTCCAAGATGACCAAAAATATATAGTCTGCAACGCCGACGAGGGCGACCCGGGCGCGTACATGGACCGCAGCACGCTGGAGGGCGACCCGCATTCCGTGCTGGAAGCGATGACCATTGCCGGGCGGACTATCGGCGCCACCCGCGGTTTCATCTATATCCGCGCGGAATACCCGTTGGCAATCAACCGTCTGGAGATAGCCATCAGGCAGGCTCGTGAATTGGGACTGCTCGGCGAAGGGATTCTGGGCAGTGCTTTTGCTTTTGATATCGAACTGCGGCTGGGCGCGGGGGCTTTCGTCTGCGGCGAGGAGACGGCACTGCTGGCTTCCATCGAGGGTTCACGCGGTATGCCCAGACCCCGCCCGCCTTTCCCGGCTGTGAAAGGTCTCTGGGGCAAACCGACCGTCATCAATAATGTGGAGACTTACGCCAATATCGCGGCAATTATGCTCAAAGGCGGCGACTGGTTTGCCAGCATGGGTACCGCGACCTCCAAAGGCACAAAAGTTTTTGCGCTGACCGGCAAGGTCAAAAACTCCGGCCTGATTGAGGTGCCGATGGGGACAACCTTGCGCGAGATTATTTTTGACATTGGCGGCGGCATCAGCAGCGGCAAGAAATTCAAGGCCGCGCAGTCGGGCGGTCCGTCGGGCGGCGTGATTGCCGAGGAATTCTTGGACACGCCGATTGACTATGAAAATCTGGCCAAAATCGGCTCAATCATGGGTTCCGGCGGCCTGATTGTCATGGACGAAGACGACTGCATGGTTGATGTGGCCAAGTTTTATCTGGAGTTTACGGTCGACGAGTCCTGCGGCAAATGCTCGCCCTGCCGCATCGGCGGCAAGCAAATCCTTGGGCTTTTGGAGAAGATTACCAAGGGTCAAGGGACACTGGACGATATAGAAAAAATCCAAAAAATCGGGCAGGCGATGCGTAAGGCTTCGCTGTGCGCACTGGGCGGCACGGCTTCTAATCCGGTAATTTCCACGCTCAAATATTTCGAGCCGGAATATCTGGAACATATCAACGCGAAAAAATGCCGCGCCGGCAAGTGTAAAGACCTGCTCGCCTTCAGCATCATCGCCGAAAAATGCAAGGGCTGCGGCCTGTGCCTGCGTAAATGTCCGGCCAACGCAATCAGCGGAGAAAAACTAAAGCCGCATGTGATTGCCGAGAAAAAATGCATCAAATGCGGCGCGTGCCTGGCAAGCTGTAAGTTTGGCGCGATTGTGAGAAGTTGAACCCCTCCGGCGCCGTGCGCCACTTCCCCTGGCCAAGGGGAGACGAGCAGTGTGTTAAAAAGGGAGCAAGTATGGGCAAGCAAGTAAATCTAAAAATCAACGGCAATCCGCTAACTGTGGAGCAAGGCACGACGATACTCGTGGCCGCAAAAAAAGTCGGCGTGAGAATCCCGACGCTTTGTTACCATCCTGACCTGACTGCCTGGGCGGCCTGCGGCATTTGCATCGTCAAGGCGGAAAATTCGCCCAAAACTTTTCGCGCCTGCGCCACGCCTGTGGAAGAGGGCATGAGCATTATCACGCACGACCCGGAGATTGTGGAAATTCGCCGAACCGTGCTGGAATTGATTTTGTCCAATCATCCCAACGACTGCCTGCAATGTCCGCGCAGCGGCAACTGCGAGTTGCAGACTATCGCCGCGGAATTTGGCCTGCGCGAAAGTCCGTACCAAAAAGTTTTGCGCGGCCTGCCTGCCGACCACAGCTCTCCTTCCGTCGTGCTTAATCCCGAAAAATGCATCCTGTGCGGCCGTTGTGTACATGTCTGCCAAGAAATGCAAAATGTCTGGGCCTTGGAATTTATCGGTCGCGGACACAAAGTGCGCATCGCACCAGCGGCGGATGTCAGCCTCAATGACAGCCCGTGCATCAAGTGCGGCCAATGCAGTGCGCATTGCCCGGTGGGCGCGATTTATGAAAATGACGAGACGGGCAAAGTCTGGGCGGCTCTCGGCGATAAGGAAAAATATCCTGTAGTGCAGATTGCGCCAGCCGTGCGCGTGGCGGTCGGCGAGGCTTTTGGCTACAAGTCGGGAGAATTATTGACTGGTAAACTTTATAGCGCACTGCGCCGCCTGGGTTTCCGGGCGGTCTTTGACACGAATTTTACGGCTGACTTGACTATCATGGAGGAAGGCAGCGAGTTTGTGAAATTGTTCAAGGACGAGCCGGATAAACTGCCGCTGGTTACTTCCTGTTGTCCGGCCTGGGTGGATTATTTGGAAAAATATTATCCCGACCTGATTCCGCATTTCTCCACCGCCAAGTCTCCGCAGGCGATGCTGGGCGCGCTGGCCAAAACTTATTATGCGGAAAAAAATAAAATTGCGCCTAAAAATATTTTTATGGTTTCGATTATGCCCTGCACGGCCAAAAAATATGAGATTTCACGCAGTACCGAGATGTGCGCCAGCGGCCAGCAGGACATCAATGTGTCGTTGACCACACGCGAGCTGGTGCGCATGATTAAGGCGGCTGGCATTGATTTCAATAATCTGCCGGACGATAAAGCGGACTCTATCCTAGGCGAATACACCGGGGCCGGCACGATATTTGGCGTAACTGGCGGCGTGCTGGAAGCGGCTTTGCGCACTGGCTATCATTTGTTGACGGGCGAGGAGTTGGACAATGTGGAGTTTCAGGATGTGCGCGGCCTGGGCGGCGTGAAAGAAGCCGCCGTCAACATCAAAGGCACGACAGTTAATGTGGCGGTGGCCCACGGCGTGGCCAATGTGCAACAGGTGCTGGACAAAGTTAAGGCGGCTAAGGTGGCCGGACAGCCCAGCCCCTATCATTTTATCGAAGTCATGGCCTGTCGCGGCGGCTGTGTGTCCGGCGGCGGACAGCCCTATGGCGCGACCGATGAGGTTCGCAGACTGCGCACTGCCGGAATTTATCAGGACGACCGATTGGCCGCCAAACGCTGTTCCCACCAAAACCCGGAGATACAAAAATTGTACAAGGACTTTTTAAACCAGCCTTTGAGCGAGAAGTCGCATCATCTCCTGCACACCAAATACCAAGCGCGGCCACTGTATGACCGATAGAAAAACATGAAACAAGAAAGGACAGTTACTAACTGTTTAAAAAAAATTTTTCGGCTTATTATAAGATTTATTCCACCGATTGTTCGTGTTCCGTTGACTAGGTTAATGCTTGCTGGTATTTATGACAAAACACGGTTTTCGTATAAAAACAACAAAAATGTGTTTGAAATTATATATGCCGATAACGTTTGGGGGTCGCCAGAATCTCGTTCAGGCGGCGGCTCCGAGATAGCTACCACTAAAACAATCAGAATGATATTGCCGAAGTTGTGGAAAAAATACAAGATAAAAACTTTTTTAGATATTCCCTGCGGCGATTATAACTGGATGCAAGAAGTAAACAAGGAAGATATTATTTATATTGGCGGAGATATAGTCCAAGAAATTATTGCGCAAAACAAGCAAAAATATGCCCACGGCAATATCTCGTTTGCTGTACTGGATATAACGAGCGATGTTTTGCCACAGGTTGACATGATTTTCTGCAAAGATTGCTTACAACATTTATCCTATGCCAATGTGCGCAAAGCGTTATTAAATTTTCAAAAAAGCAAATCCAGATACCTATTAACGACAACCTATCCCTTGACCCTGCGTAATTGGGATATTCTGGACGGTGATTGTCGTCCGTTAAATTTAAGAAAGC
>BGZN01000056.1 GCA_003864455.1 Candidatus Termititenax aidoneus
AGCGCGTTGAAAAACAGACAGCCATCAAAACAAAAAAAGAATTATCAGAACTCACACTATCGGATTGCCTGCAAGATAAAGCGGAAAATCCAGATGTAACACCAAATTGGAATTTTTTTAATCAGTTAAATATCAGTGGAAAGTCCGCAGTAGTGGCGCAACAATTTAGCACAGAAAAAACAGGGCTTAAACTCGACGGCGTTGATTTATTTAATGATACATCAAATCAGTATCTCCGTAATATGTATGATATACAGGCTAGACTTTACATAGAAAAAACAAAGCCGGAATTGGAATTAAAAACCATAACATATAAAATAATTTTTTATAACCAATATGGAGAACATATAACCACTTGGACGTGTACCGATGATAACCCACGATTTGCGATAGAATGGAAAGGACAATCAATGCCTGCCTTTAATGGGCTAATGTCTGATAAACCGGCAAGCGTTAAAGTAGATATAACCAGATATATAACAAAAGAGGGTAATATCTGGGAACGCAGGAGCGGCTTAAATTAGCCCTTAAACGACTTCTCTGATTTTGTGCGATATTTCCCCTAGATTTTTGTAAAAAACCTCTTAAAACTGATTATAGAACGGCTAATGATGTTTTAATTTGTGTTCTGTGAGGGGTTTTTACTTTACCGCGTAAAAGATTAAAATCGAAGTGGCCACACCCAGCGCAAAGCCAAATTCTCGGCTGTCAAAAAAACTCGGCGCGCTTTTGTGTAATTCTGTTTTTAGTTTTTCGTTTTCCATAGCAATTTGCGCAAATTCTCGCGCGTCCTCTGTCGTAATGCGCAAATAATTATCGTCTAGTTTTTCGACGGCTGGCCAGCACGCTGTTGAGATAGTTAATAACACCAACGTCGTCCATTTTATCCACCTCATTTTTTGCCTCGCTTTCGATGTCCTTTATTTTTTTGTCAGCAGATTTCCCGCGCCCTAATCCAACCCACACCGCGCCAGCGGTCAGCAGAAAAAATCCAAGCGTGGCAAGAGCATTACGGATTTTTTCAAATATTCTTTTCATACAATAAGCCTATTCATTTTTGCTTTTTGGATACCAGTTTTCTGGATTTTCCGCTTTATCTTGCAGGCAATCCGATAGTGTGAGTTCTGATAATTCTTTTTTTGTTTTGATGGCTGTCTGTTTTTTCAAATCGGGCTTTGTGTTTTTGCAGTAATTATTGCGAATAAAATCGCTTAGCACTTGGCTCATATATTTTCCTGCTCGTTTTCTTTTTTGTTTGTTTTTTCGTCGATGGTTTTAAGACCGAGACAAATTGGCAAAAAAAGCAGATATGCTGTGAGACATCCGCTGTCTTTAGCCGAAACCAAAAAAGCAACAGTTCCGAGTATTAGCGCGTTGAAAAACGAACCACCGAAAAACGTCCAAAGAATTCCCTTCAGCCAGCCGTCCCGATCCATGTAAGCAAATAAACTTTTTGCCCAGCCAGTCAAGCCGTGATTTGTACTATCCAATCCGCCGTCCGTTTTGTCTGCCATCAGCGCACATCCATTTCAATTTCTTGATATTTTGCGAGCAAACTCTCAAACATTTTTCCGCTGGCTTCCGCGTCGGCTTTATCTGCCGCATCAAACACGATACACGCCTCGCTTCCGCGCGGCGGCTGGTCGAGGTGTATGCATATCTGGGTGCGGTCTGTTTTGAATTGCGGCAATAGCGATAACAGCCAGCCCACGCCGAACTGCACCATGCCTTTGGCCTGCGTCCATGTGAACCAAACGGCCTTGTATTCGCCGTCCGGCAGATCGCCCTTGCCGAAGCCGCCGGACCGCGCGGCGCGTTGCCAGATAATTGAGCCGTCCTTGTCCACGACACGCAAAACGCCCTCCGAATACGGTACGCCGCTCATAGTGGTGCGCTTCGTTTTGCGGTATTCGATATATATTTTGCCGGTGGAGGCGGCGGCAGTAATATTTTTCAGTAATATTTTTTTGCCTTTTTCCCAAAAAAAGCGTAAAAACGTCAAAATAATATTACTGATTGCTTTAAGCATTTATCTGCTCCAGCCTTAAATTGCGCGCGTGGCAATCAGCATATTCAGGTACTCGTCTTTGTCATACTGCACTTCATGATACTCATATCCGACGCCGACCTTTTCGCCGTTGCTGTCGAGTTTGTCGTACTCTTTAATGTCCGTGTGGATATAGACTGTATCTTTGCCTATAACGATAGGCTTTGCCTGCTCTGCCTCGCCGCGCACTATTCCGTTGTCTTTCATAAAACAGCCTCCCTTATTTTTTGATAGTATTTTGTTTTTAAGTGCCAACCGTCGCACCATTTCAGCCAGCCGTCATAAGCATTCAGCGAAAAATAATCGTGCAAACTGATAAACTTTTGTTTTATGGCTTTCATTATGATTTTCTTAAACCGCTTACAAGTGTTTTTGCGCAATAACTTAAATTTGGGAAAATGCCGGTAGCCGACAAAATCCACGCCGCGCACAGAGACTGGGAAAATTTGCCAGTTCCGCTTTAACTCTAAATTCAATTCCACTGCCAGATATTCAGCGATATGCTCTTTCAATTCGTGTAAAAAAAGTTTTGAGGAATGGAATATTACAATGTCGTCCATGTAACGGATAACATAACGCACGCGCCAGACCTCTTTCAGCCAATGGTCGAAATAAGACAAATAAAAATTTGCGAAATATTGCGACAAAAAAGAACCAATCGGAATACCCTTTTTGCCTGGCGAACTGTCGATGATTTTATCCAACAGTTCCAGCAGGTCATTATCTTTGAATTTTTTACGCAGTAATTTTTTCAGAATTTCCCTGTCGACATTGTCATAGAATTTTTTAATATCGAGTTTTAAGCAGTACCGCGTGCCGCGTTCGTCGCGCAGAAACCGTTTTAGTATTTTAGAAGCATAATGAACGCCGCGATTTTTAATCGACGCGCAAGCGAAATTAGTGAATACACTATTAAAAACACTTTCAATTTGGAGCATTATCGCCCATTGAATTATGCGATCTGGAAAATACGGCAGTTTGGCAATGATTCGGTGTTTGCCTTTGTCGATAATTTCCTCCACTGTATATTTGCCGACGTAGTAACTTTTGCTAACAAGCATATTTTGAATTTTCTGCAAATAAAAATCCTCATCAGAATTGACCATACGCACACCGATATAATAGGATTTATCCCTGCGTGCTTTCCTGTGGGCAATGCGCAGGTTTTCAAGGTCGCAAATTTTTGCATATATATTGCCGTATCTTTTCATAGTGTTTTTTTTGGCCGTCGGTAAAATGTTTTTCTCGAACTTTCGCGTTGGCTACCAGTACGATTTTTTATTGTTATGTTTTACCGAGTGGTAAGGCAAATAGGACTTGGACAGGAAAAAAACATTTTAGTGCGTGCCGATATTCGTGTTCGAATTCGACGTGGCATTATTGGAATTCCAAGTAAGTAAACCAGTGAGTGAGTCATTACTATAGTTACCACCGGTAATCGGATTAAAAATAACGCCGTCCTATTGCCTGAAGCTTGGCTTGTTAGCTCGACCTCCTTTCATGTAATTTTTGTCTTATACCCCTAGAACCTATAAAAACATTAAGCGCGCGCCGATATTCGCGTACGAACCCGACGCGGCATTAGTGGAATCCCAAGCAAGCAAACCAGCGAGCGAGCCATTACTATAGCTACCACCGGCAATCGGATTGACGTTGCTAGTCCAAGAACCATCGGTATAGTATGTGCTGGAGCTGCCGGACACCGCGGTCGGTAAAAAACCGCCCTCGGACGTTCCGGCGACTTTTGTTATGTATGAACCGGAGCTGCTGCCTGAAACTGTGATGCCGCGATTAGTGTAGCCACTGCCGCCGTCGTTAAAGCCAGAAAATGCGGTGGTTAGCACGCCGGAATTTATGTAAACCCCGTCGAGGAATTCCCAGACATTCCCCCACATATCCTCAACCCCTAAAAATTTGACGCGGCTTGTCGTGCTGGTCGTGCCGTAATCCATACCGGCCTGATTAGTCGCGCCGGTGGTTTGCGCCGACGAGCCGCCGCAGTATCCCTGACCCAAAGCCACCTGCGAATTTAAGTTTTTGTAGCGCAGGAAATACAAAGCCTGTAAAAGTGTACGCGCATAAAAAGAAATTTGGTCATACCCCGTGCCTTTTGCACCTGCGTAGCCACGAAAAGTGCCTAGTGTAGTGCTGGTAGTCGGAGTTTTGGCAGATAAAGAAAAAAGTTTGCCGCCGGATACATAGCCTTTATATGCGCCGATATAAAGTTTGTCGCGGTCGCCCTCCGTATAGCGCGTGTGCGCGTAATAATGGAAGTTTGGATCATTTAGGGCGGTGGTCAATTTTATTACAACGGCGTTGCCGTTCTCTTTGGATATTTTCAGGCCGATTTTGGGAATTTCAATCATGACATCGCCATCGTTGCCGGAGCTGATGTCCGCCGCCGAGCCGTCCACCTTTTTTGTGAAATCGTTCGGATTGAGATAATAATTGACCGCGCCAGCTTTAAACACGCAGGGTTTTATCTGATTGAAAAGCGGCGTTGCGTCCCAAGCGGCCTTTGCCGCCGCCGAAACATTTGCCGGTTGCATGCCCGTTGCATCGTCGATATAAATGACTGAAGTTTCGGGATTTGAGTTGCCCTCATCTATGACCACGCCATATATAACCTGATTTAAGTTTAATTCGTAAGTTGGTTTTTTGATTTTAGCGGTGTAATTGCCTGCCTCATCGTAACTATGCGTGATAAGTCCGGTGGAATTGGTGTTGAGTTCCACGTCCTCCTCACTACCATCGCCCCATTCGATATGGTATTTGGCGGTCATAGGATAAACTATGTCCGTCGTTTTTATATTTAACCTCGCGTCCAAATTTTCTGGCTCTGCCGTTACCTGAATTTCCATTGGGAAACCCTCCTCTCCACCGCCGCCGCCGGCAAATGGTATGCCGCCGACAAATATTTGTGCGGTGTCTTTTAAGTAAACATCTCCGAACGGGTGAGATAAGTCGCCTAAATCTTGGAGCTGATAATTTCCGAAATTGTCCAGCCCGTACAAAGATTGCCAACCCATTCGTCCGGCATAGCGGAAATTCTCCATGACAATATCTGCCAGTCCTCTGTCGCCGGCATTTATGATGTTAAAGGCCATACTTAAATATTAGACAGCCAAAAAATAAAGTCAAATTTAAAGAGGGGTCAGGGTATATTTTGACAATGTCAGCGATGTTTTCCATTTATCGACATCATAAGTAACTTTGTCCACTAACCATAATTGGTCAGGGAATATGGACACCGCGCCGGACAATCCGTTCCACTTGCTGCCGTCGTCCCAAATCCAACCATTCCAAAAAAAGCCGTCCTCTGTCTCTGTAAATAATCCGGCATTATTTATCCGCGCCTTATGCAACGGCCAAACAATGCCATTCATATAACGGACTTCCAAAGTAACAGTCGGGATAGGGTATTGCCATTTTGTCAGCAATCTTTGTACGATACTTTGTTTATATGGCTCGGTCGTGGTATCGACTTCGCTCAAATCCACCTCTTCCGGACTGTCGAGATATTTTAATAGCAGTATCGGGTCTGTAGATTTTGCTTCGATGCTTGTGTCTTTTACTTTCCACCAAACACGCACTTTGTCCGCGCCCTCTTGGTCTTGGTCGATTTTGTAAATATCGATATTTTGTCCTGACCCAACGCCGTTAAAAATAAACGGCAATTCACTGCCAGCGTTGGAGTCCTGTACATATAATTTGTTGCCGATAATAAGAGGTATGGAACTTGATTTTTTACATATCATTTTTAAGTTGTGCCAAAAAGTCAGCGTGAGCAAAAAAGTATTTCCCTCACGAACCTTTATTTTATAATCCACGCCTAGGTTTATGCTCCCGACCTCGAAAAACTCCATAACACGCGCATTGCCCAGCATCAAGGCCACCAATTCACTGGCCATAATCGTTAAAGGCACAACGCCAGGCCAAGCCGAGCGAATATCAATTTTATGCAGGACGTCTTGGTAGCCAATGCAAACCACGCTGGCCTTTTGATTGTCGCCGCCGGTAACTTTGTCCACCAGCCCCTCGAATATGACCGTATTGCCGACTTCCGCGCCCAAGTCAAAATCAAAATAGGCAGTTTCAATTCTTATTTTTGTGAATTTTCGGTTTAGATAGCCGTACCAAAGCGAACGATTGTCATTTTCCCAGTTAAATTTTCCGTCGTCATTCTTAAATTCCATCGTAAGTTGGGATATAGAAAATTCGCCGATGTCTCCGGTTTCGGTTTCCTCTGTTTTGATGCTGTAACTTCCCCACTTCGACACTGTATTTACGCCGCTTATCTGGCTGATTAAAACCCACTCCGGTTCATAAATGCCATTCGTCAGGCGGCGTTTTATGTAACAGCGGCGTATCGGCTTAAAATTTGGCCGGCGAATAAGGTCGATTAAATGATTTTCCTCCGGCGTAGGTTGAGGCATATTTACACCTCTTTTAGCGTGATGCTTGTATCTATGCCAATGCCAAAGAGGTTTTTTCCTGCCAGTTTCGGGCTGACCGCACCGGTGAAATTCACGAGATACATATCGTCTATGCGAAAAGTGATGTCTGTTTGTCCCTCGCCGCCGCAGGGGTAAAAATAAAATGGCTTATTTCGGATTTTCAAGCCTATAAGGAACGTCTGGTCAACGTTTGGTGTATTGTTGAATTTTACAGTTGCCTGATATTTTATTCCGGCAATGCCATACACCGAGCCGCCGTTAGCGGTAGTGTAGTCAAAATCTTTTGGTGTGAGTTTTGGTGTTACTTCGGTCGGGTTTTTCAGCAGATCGCCGAGACTGGTCAAAGCGCGTAATTGCCCGACAAATTTTTCGGCGTTGGCTGTTTGAGTGGTGTTCATTGTTAGGCGGATTTTTTTAGTCGCCACGCGCGCAAAAGAAAAATAATTGTTTGCCGCAGTATTGTTGTCCCAGTTTACGGTAGGCGAAAAGTTCACCCAAGCAGCGCCGCCCCAATATTGCACGTTGCCGGACTTTATATTGTGATTAAACACTGCCAGCGCATCAAGGTTATAGACACTTGAAAATTCTATGATCCAAACTTCCGGCGTGCTGTCGTTCGAGCCGTTGGAAAAAAGCCGGTTGGAATTGTCGTTGTCGTAGAGTATATCCGCGCGCGCCGCGTCCGCACTGGTAAAGTCAAAGCCGGATTGCGAATTTATGCGGTTTGTGTCGAAAAATTTTAATTTTGCCACCATAGAAATATATTAGAGGATAGAAAAAAGATGTCAAAATTACCGGCGGCGGCGCGTTTTAATTTTGGCAAGGATTTTCTCCTGCTCCTTGACTTCGTGGCTTATGGCGACTGTACCGACTAGATTGTCATACATAACAGCACAAAGCCCGTCTAATCCGGCGAAAACAGACGGCCGCTGCGCGTATCGTTTAGCGATAGCGTCAACGAATAATATATGCTTTTCCGGTAGGTCAATAGCGCGTGAAAATTGCGGAAGCGAGAAGCCAATTATTGCAGAAAAAAGCATAAAAGCCATATTCGTATTGCGCAAGATACTTTCATTATATGCCGGTTTGACCATAGCAATTTTTAATATTTTTATGACGGCTTCGAGCTGCTCTTTTATTTTTGCTTTGGGTTGTTCGGCACTTTCAGCAGTATTTGTTTGATAAAATAGTCCCTCTTTTACTTTTTTGACTTGGAATACAGACACGGGCGGCACTTCCGCTAGAAAATCAAATGGTGTTAATTTCCTAACCTTAAAGAATTTCCCCAAAATAAAAAAGGTTTTGGTGCTGCGCTCCATAACCAAATGATACAAACTAAAAAATTAAAATCAATTTTTTATACATAACGAAAATTATTATTTATAAAATCAAAGCCATATTTTTTATCAAAATATTTTTGTGCGGTGATAATTTTCTGATATTCTTTATATTCCTTGTCTGTTAGTGTGCCGCGCTTTTTGCCATTAACCCATAAATACGTTTGTCTGGCGTATCTAACGATATTTAGATAATCCTGTATGACCTGCTGTTTGGTTTTTACGGCTAATTGTAATTTATTAAATTCGTCTATGCTTAATAAATTTCTATCAAAAAGCCTGTGGTGCGTTGGGCAAAGCGAAAAATAATTTTCATAATTGCCCCATAGTTTTAAGTAAACGGGATTTTTATAATACTTTGGTGATGTTTCACCTCTAGGAAAATAATCACTGGCTGGCATTATATGTGCTTTATCTATTACGCGGTTTTCGCCGCATATTTCACAGTTATCAGGGAGTGCTTTGGTCTGGCCGTGTATCATTAAAGAAAATCTGTTTTTGCACACACTGTACATACGGTCAACAGCAGGATTAAATATATATTTTTCGTTACATTTTGGGCAAATTATAAAATCTTTTGCGTAATAATGTTCACTCCAAGAATACGCACAGTTTTGGCACAGTAATTTTGGCATAGAGCCATTCCTAATTTGTTTCTTTTAATTTATACTTTGCCAATTCTCCACAATGCCATTGCGAAAATATGCATATTTATAGGGTATCGGTTTGCCAATGCCGGCCTGATAATATCCGGCGCTGATTTCATTAAAAACGTCAAAATTATCAATGCCGCCCCACGAGATTTTTACATCGTCTATGTCCATACCATAGGTTACAGTTCCTTTTATAAAATATTCTCGGAATTTATTTTTTGTGGGATTTTTGGCTATATATGCATCGGCAAGTTTGGTCTGCTCTTTTTCCTTATTTGCCTGATACTTTGCCGCAGAAGCAGCCGCATTTTCTTTTTTGAGAGTTTCGCGCGTATCATAATCGACGCTCTTTGACACAATCCAGCCGGTAATTTTTCCGTCTGATATTTTAATCGCATAGGCTGGGTCATCTAGGTTTAATAACTCGTTGCGGTTTTGAGAATATCTATAATCTAAAAGATTGTATTTTGTATTTTCAGTGAGCGGCGTTGTGTTGGCGGTCGCAATTCTGGAATACCAAGAATAATGCGCCAGCGCGGACGCTTGAGTGTCGTCAATAAAATAAATAGTGTTTTCTTTTGGCCGCTCACCCATAGCGAAAAGTAAATTTAGCAAAATTAGGAGACAGGAGAAATGGCTAATTTTTCTTGTATTTACGCCAAAAATCGGGGGGGGGGGGGGGGGGGG
>BGZN01000057.1 GCA_003864455.1 Candidatus Termititenax aidoneus
GAGGCTTCGCCAGCGGACGGCCTGAAACGCCTGCAGGAAATTCTGGCGCTGGAAACTTTGCCGCGGCGCATCGAATGTTATGACATTTCGCATATTCAGGGCAGCGAGACCGTGGCCTCACAAGCGGTGCTGCTCGACGGAGTTCCGGGCAAAAGCGAGTACCGCAAATACATTATCAATCAGGAACGTCCGGACGATTTTGCTTCTATGGAAGAAGTTCTGACGCGGCGCTGTATGCGGCTGGACGACAACAATCGTCCGGATCTGGTGGTCATCGACGGCGGCAAAGGTCAGCTCGGCGTGGCTGTCCGCGTCTGGAAAAATTTTGATTTGAATATTCCGCTCTGCGCGCTGGCCAAACGCGAGGAAGAAATTTTTGTCCCGCGCCGCAGTGAACCGCTCGTCTTGCCGCGGAGGGACAGCGGCTTGCGTCTCCTGCAGACTGTCCGCGACGAAGCGCATCGCTTTGCCGTGTCTTTTCATCGCCTGCGCCGCAAGAAAAGGACGCTGGCGGAAAAATGAGTAGTGCTATTTTTGTGGAATATAATCCATAAAAATATATATTTTCATGTAATGAAATCCACGAATATTAATATTTTATCTATTGTCAATCCATAAAAATTGAATTATAATATTCAATATGATAAAAAGGATTATCGAGAAATCCATAAAAAAACGCCTAAATAAAGGAAAAATAATTGTGTTATTGGGCGCTAGGCAAGTGGGAAAAACAACCCTGACCAGAGATATTTTCCGAAAAATACCCAATACGCTTTGGTTAAGCGGCGACGAGCCGGATGTACAGGCCATTTTTGAGAATATTTCCGCCGTGCGGTTAAAACATATTTTTGGCCAAAATAAATATGTGGTGCTGGACGAGGCGCAGCGTATCAAAGATATAGGCGTGAAATTAAAACTTATCGCGGATCAATTACCCGAAATACAATTGGTGGCTACCGGCAGTTCATCTTTTGATCTGGCCAATCAGGTCAACGAGCCGCTGACCGGCCGCAAATGGGAATACAAAATGTATCCGTTTTCTTTTGCGGAAATGACCGCACAGCACGGCCTGCTGGCGGAAAAAAGACTGCTTCCCCAGCGTTTGGTCTATGGATATTATCCGGAAGTGGTCAACAATCCGGGCGGCGAAAAAGAAATATTAAAATTGTTGATGGATAGTTATCTGTACAAAGATGTTTTGATGTGGGAGCAGATCAAAAAACCGGAAAAATTAATGAAATTGCTGCAGGCTTTGGCTTTTCAGGTGGGCGCGCAGGTGTCGTACACTGAATTGGGGCAGATTTGCGGATTGGACACCAAAACTGTGGAAAAATACCTTGCTCTATTGGAGCAGTGTTTTGTGGTATTTCGACTTGGTTCGTATAGCCGCAATCTGCGCAATGAGTTAAAGCACAGCAAGAAAATTTATTTTTATGACAACGGTGTGCGCAACGCGGTCATCGCGGATTTTTCACTGGCCGAAACCCGCCGCGATATTGGCGCGTTGTGGGAGAATTTTTTGATGACCGAACGCAAAAAGAAACTGGACTATGACAATTTATGGCGCAATAGCTGGTTTTGGCGGACTGTTGAGCAAAAAGAAATTGACTATATTGACGAAGGCGATGGGCGAATAGAGGCCTTTGAATTTATATGGAACTCTAGAGCCAAATACAAAAAACCAAAACAATTTTCGGCCAATTATCCGCACAGCAAGTTTCACTTAATCACTCCGGAAAATGTCGAGGAATTTTTATTGTAATGGCCTGCCTTTTGGCAGCGAACCGGCTTTCCAAAGGCCGGCGGTGATTATTCAAGACGACGCGTTCAATCAAAGCAAAATCAATACAGTTATAATTGTGCCTCTGACGACAAATCTGGCTCTGGCGCGCGCGCCCGGCGATGTTTTTGCGCTGAAAGAAAAAACCAAATTGAGCAAAGATTCTGTGGCGGTGGTTTCCCAAATCGCGGTGATTGATAAAAAATGTCTGTTGAAAAAACGCTCCAAACTGGACAGGCAGCTCTTGGCGGCTATAGAGGACGGTCTGCGGTTGGCGCTTGGTCTAAAACGTTGACACTATTTTTTCTAATTTATCGAGTCTGTTTTTAAGATTGTTATATTTTTCATTGGATTTGTTTATGAAATCGTTAAATGTTTCTTGGAGTTTGCCTATATATTTGTTGTAGGCTTCGTCAATTTCTTCTCGGCGCCATGTTTCTTCTATTTCTTCAGTCATTATTTTGGTCTCAAAGTCATTTGCTAGTTTTAGCATATTTCTAAAATAGATACCTTCCACCCTTTCATCGTAATAGGCTTCGAGTATTCTGTGGAATATCCATCTTTTTGATTCTATTTTTTCTGCTATCAATTTATAAAACATAAGGTCTCCTGTATGAATAATATCAAAGGAAATTAAGATTGTCTCAGGTTTGGTAAAATATACAAAACCGCCTAATTGCCGTATACTATAGGCTCTATGGTCAATGACGCTAAAGAGCTTGCCGAGATCGCCAAAAAAATTCGCCGTTTAATTATCGAAATGCTGGCCGAAGCCGGTTCTGGACACCCGGGCGGTTCATTGTCGGCGGCGGATATTATTACCGCGTTGTATTTTGCCAAAATGCGTCACAATCCCCGTGATCCACAATGGAAAGAGCGCGACAGATTTGTCCTGTCCAAAGGCCACGCGGCCCCGGCGCTTTACGCGGCGCTGATGCTGTCCGGTTATATTGACGAGGATATAAAACTCACGTTGCGCAAGACCGGCTCACCTCTGCAGGGACACCCCGATATGCGCAAAGTTGCCGGCGTGGAAATTTCTACCGGCTCGCTGGGGCAGGGTATTTCCGTGGCGGTCGGCATGGCTCTGGCCGCGAAAATGGACAAACTCAACAGCCGCGTATACTGCTTGACTGGCGACGGCGAATGTCAGGAAGGTCAGCTCTGGGAAGCGGCTATGGCGGCGGCGCATTACAAATTGGACAATCTAATCGTCATCACCGACCGCAATCATCTGCAAATCGACGGTAATACGGAACAGGTGATGGCTATCGAACCGCTGGCTGACAAATGGCGTGCGTTTGGTTTTGAAGTGCTGGAAATCGATGGCCATGACCTGCCCCAAATCCTGGCCGCGCTGGATCGGGCGGATACGATCAAAGGCCGGCCGACATATATTTTGGCCAACACCGTCAAAGGCAAAGGTGTGTCTTTCATGGAAAACAAAGTTAATTATCACGGCGTCGCGCCGACCAAAGAAGAGGCGATCAAGGCGCTGGCGGAATTGGCGTGAGCCTAAATTATAGCTGTGATATACTTGGGGTAGACAGGGAGTCAATTACTACCCATGAAAAATAAGCTTGTTGATCTTGCTCCGGTGGTAAAGTGGGCTGGTGGAAAACGACAGCTTTTAGCTGATTTATTGCCGTTGTTGCCCAAAATAACTCCAGCAATGACTTATTGTGAACCATTTGTTGGGGGTGGGGCGTTATTGTTTAATAAACAGCCAGCCAAAGCTATTATTAATGACATTAATGCTGAGCTGATACAAGTGTATCAAGTAATTTGCGATAATGTAGATGAGTTAATTTCCGAGTTGCAAAAATTAAAAAATAAAAACAAGGCGGAAGACTTTTATGCAATAAGGAAGCAAGATCGTGAGCCGAAATATAAAAAATGGTCAAGGGTAAAAAAAGCCGCTAGAATTATTTACCTTAATAAGACCTGTTATAATGGACTTTTTAGAGTGAATAATGCTGGGGAATTTAATGCTCCTTTTGGTCATTACAAAAATCCTAATATTGTAAACAAGCCAGTATTGTATGCTGTAAGTAAATATTTTAGGCAAAATGATGTGAAAATTTTTAATGAAAACTATCTGAATATAATGAATAAATTGCCCAAAAATTCTTTTGTGTATTTAGATCCGCCGTATGATCCTGTTTCCACTACAGCTAATTTCACTGGTTATACACAAGGGGGTTTTTCCAAAGAGGATCAAAAACAACTGCGTAAATTTTGTGAGCAACTAGATAAGCGGGGTATAAAGTTTATGTTGTCCAACTCTGACACAAAATTTATAAGAGCAGAATATAATAATCCCAGATATAATATAAAGACAATAAAAGCCAGACGGATTATTAATTCAGATGCAACTAAACGCGGTGAAATAGATGAAGTTGTGATTAGAAATTATTATGCATAAAAGAACAAAAACTCCGAATAATATTAATTGGGACAAATTGTTTAAGAAATATAAAATTCTAGCCAAAATAAAAGAAAATGAATATTTTATAATTTCAGCTAAAACAATAAAAGAATTTCGAGAACCCAGGCTTATGGTTAAGTTTGATCATAAAAAAGATTTGCCCAAGATATTCATAGATCACAATCTGGCCATTTTACCAGTAGCCAACGGGAAATATATTATTTCTCAATTTGATGCTTACCAGACATTAGAGACGTCAAATAAGGATAGTGTTCAGAAAATTAAGCTTTCGGCGGACATTCAAAGTTTTAATAATATTTTTAGTGAAACGATTGCATTAAATTATGCATTTGCTGCAGGAATTTTTGATGATTTTTTAAACGATGGAAAGTTATATCAAACCGTTTCTGGAAAGATGTTGTCGGGGAAGTTTGAATTTAATATAAACACTGACAAGCAGCCATTAAATATTATTGTTGATAATGCTAGATTAGAAATAGATGCGGCAATTGAAGGGGATAATAGCTTGGCGCTGATCGAAGCAAAGCTTGATGTTCCAGAGGATTTTATTATTAGACAATTATACTATCCATATAGATTATGGATAACACATGTTTCTAAGCAGATCAGGCCGATATTTTTTAGTTACTCTAATAGTATATTTAGGCTTTATGAATATAAATTTAACAATACTCAAGAATATAATTCTTTGAAGCTGGTTAAACAAAAAAAATATTCTATAGAAGACACAGAAATTACAATTGATGAAATAGACGAGTTTTATAATAACCAAGTCTGTGTTCAGTTAGAACCAAGCAAAATTCCATTTCCACAAGCAGACTCATTCCCTAGAATAATAGTTTTATGCGAGATGTTGTCCGCACAGAATTTAAACTCCGGGAATATAACTGAAAAGTTTGCATTTACTCCCAGACAAACGCAGTATTATACTAGTGCTGGCCGGTATCTCGGTTTGATTGAGAAGCGTAAAAACAGCTTCTATGCTTTAACGGAACAAGGCAGAAAAATAATGCGTTTAAATTATAAAGAAAAACAATTTGCTTTTTGTAAATGTATTTTGCAGCATGAAGTGTTTTATGAAGCATTTAAAATTGTTCTCAGCGGAAACGAACCGCAGACTGAAAATATTATTTCTATTATGAAAAATACAAAATCATGTAGACTCAATACCGACGAAATGTATAAACGGCGGGCAGAGACTATAAAAGCGTGGATAAAATGGATTTATAATTTGAGTGGAGAAAGATAACAAATTTATGATTAATATCGCCCAGATCGGTATCGGGCGCTGGGGCAAAAATCTCCTGCGCAATCATTATCAAATCGGTTCGCTAAAATTGGCCTGCGATCTTGACCAAAATAATATTGATACCGCTTTGCAACAATATCCCGATTTGAAAATCACCAAAAACGTAGACGATGTTTTAAATAATCCCGACATTGATGCGGTGGTTATCGCCACGCCAGCCTCTACGCATTTTGCGCTGGGTAAAAAAGTTTTAGAGGCCGGCAAACATGTTTATATAGAAAAACCGATAGTTCTGCGGCAGCAGGATTTGCAGGACTTAATGAATTTGGCCGCGGCGAAAAACAAAATTTTAATGGAAGGCCACTTGCTGCTCTATCACGGCGCGGTCAACCGCATGCGGCAGGCTATACAGGACGGTCTCATTGGCGAGGTGCAGCAGGTGTATTGCCGGCGCACAGGATTGGGCGCGATCCGTTTTGAGAGCAATGTGTTGTGGGATCTCGGCACGCATGATATTTCGGTAGTGTATTATTTGCTGGACGAACACCCTGCCGTCATTTCCGCGCAGGCGGCGCAATTTTATCCGCAAAAAACCGCCGAGGTCGTATTCACGGCGATCAAATTTGCTTCCGGTAAAATAGCCCACATTCACAATAGCTGGCTTGACCCACACAAAGACCGCAAAGCTATCGCTGTCGGCACGCAGGGTATGCTGATCATGGACGAACTGGCCGCGGACGGCAAAGTAAAATTTGTCAAAAAGCGCGTCGCGTATGACCCGGCCAAAAAATTCGAGCATGAGCGTTATGCTTATATAGATGAAGGCGCGGAAGTTCTGGATTATTCGGAAGTCGAACCCCTGCGCGAGGAGTGTTTGCATTTTCTGCAATGCTGCGAGACCGGCGCAATTCCTCGCAGCGGCGGCGCTAATAGCCTGCGCGTTCTGAAAACCTTGCTGGCCGCCCAGCAGTCGCTGGAACGCGACGGCGTGCCGATAAAATATCCGCAGTAAAATCAGTTTCCGCTTGACTTAAAGTTTGTGTGCTTTGCTTGCAAGATAGGCCATTAGTAATGGCATACTTATGTCATTACTAATGGCCTATTATTAAATAATCTGCTATAATTCTAGTTATGCAATTGACGGATTTACGCGAGGTTATTCGGGCACAGCAGGCGCAGGTAGCCCAAAGGACAACGGAGTTGCCGCGGGATATTCTGCCGGATCTGCCGGACATACAAACCTATGCCTTGATCATCACCGGCATCCGTCGTTGCGGTAAAAGCACGCTCCTGCGGCAATTTGCGCGCAAGCTGCGGAGCAAGTATTTTTATCTGAATTTCGACGATTTGCGCCTGGCGGATTTTACAGCGCGGGATTTTCCGCTGCTAGACAGCTTGATCCTGGAGTCCGGCGTCAAAACCTTGCTGCTGGATGAGATCCAAATGGCTCCGCGCTGGGAAGCCTACGCGCGGCAAAAACTGGACGAGGGTTTTCAGGTGCTGCTGACCGGCTCCAACGCCGCCCTGCTCAGCCGCGAGCTCGGCACGAAATTAACCGGACGGCATATCACCAAGGAGTTATTTCCTTTTTCTTACCGCGAGTTTTTACGTTTTGCCGGACGCCAGGCCGGGGTGAAGTCTCTGGAACAATATTTGCAAACCGGTGGTTTTCCGGAATACCTGAAAACTAAAAGACCAGAAATGCTAAATCAATTGCAGCAGGATATTTTGTACCGCGACATAGCGGTGCGCTACGGGCTGCGGGATGTGGCTTCCCTGAAACGGCTTTTTGTTTATCTGGTCTCCAATGCGGCGCATTTGGTCTCCCCCAGCAAGCTGACCAGCGTGATTGGTCTGCGTTCGCACACCACACTGCTGGAATATCTGTCTTATTTTGAAGAGGCTTATTTGCTGCAACTGGTGCCGCGTTTTGCCTGGTCGGTGAAAAAACAAAATCTGGCGCCAAAAAAACTGTATGTCAGTGACACCGGTTTGCTGCGCTCGGGCTCCGTTTCATTCACTCCCGATCAGGGCGGCCTGCTGGAAAATTTTGTCTTTAATGAACTGCGGCGGCGAACGCGGGATATTTTTTATTTTGCGGATAAAACTGGCGAGTGCGACTTCATTGTTGATCCGCATGGTAAAAACCCTCTGTGCGCGCAGGTCTGTCTGGGGCTTACTCTGGACAACCGCGACCGTGAGATCAGCGGTCTGCTGGCCGCGCTGGATTTTTTTAAGAGCAAGCGGGGAGTGATCATCACCAAAGACACCAGAGATGTAATCCTGCGCGCCGGACAGCGGATCGAAGTTGTGCCGGCCTGGGACAAACAGCTTTTCGCACTGTAATTAGGATAATAGATGTTGTTAAATCCGGAAAGTTTTCAATAAATCGAAACAAGTATGCCATTACTAACGGCATACTTAGGCCATTAGTAATGGCCTATTTTGCCTGCTCGGTAGATTTGACCAAGCGTTGTTAAAAATCTCCCTCTGCCTTATACTATAAAAACCTTTGCCTAAAGGAGTTAGAGTGCAAAATATCCCGCTGGTCAATGTCAAAGCCCAGTTCGCGCAAATACAGACAGAAGCAGAAAAACAGGTTTTGGAAATTTTGCGTACCGGCGCATACATACTCGGCCAGCACAATAAGGCTTTTGAAACCGAACTAGCGGAATATGTCGGCGCTAAATATGCTGTGCCGGTCAAGTCCGGTACGGACGCGCTTTTTGTCGCTTTGCGCGCGGCCGGCGTACAACCTGGCGATGAGGTCATCACGACGCCGTTCACTTTTATCGCGACAGCCGAAGCGATACGCTATCTGGGCGCGACGCCGGTTTTTGTGGACATCGAGCCGGAGTCTTATTGCATCGACGTCAGCCAGATTGAAAAAAAGATTACGCCAAAAACTAAAGCGATTTTGCCCGTGCATCTTTTCGGCCAGACGGCGGACATTGACGCGCTGGAAACTGTTGCCCAAAAACATAATTTGCTGATCATCGGCGACGCCTGCCAGTCCATCGGCGCTGAATACAAAGGCCGGCCGATCGGCGGTCTTTTGACGGCGGAGTGTTACAGTTTTTACCCGACCAAAAATCTGGGCGGCTGCGGCGAAGGCGGCGCGGTCACGACCAACGATCCCGAAATTGCCGATAAAGTGCGTATCTTGCGCGCG
>BGZN01000058.1 GCA_003864455.1 Candidatus Termititenax aidoneus
GCCATTTGCACTCCCACGCTCCTGCTATGGATATGGTCGTTCTGTCGCCTTCCATAAATAATTCCGCGCGGACGTAAGCGCCGGTTATGGATTTGTACAATTTGAGCGTGCCGGTAAATCCCGTGCCTGTCGTGTTGGGCAAATTCATGCCGGTCTTGGTCTCGAAATTCACATAGCCTGAATACTGGCTGTTGTTGGCCAGCGCGATTAGCGCGGCGGCAACGGCATTGCCGGAAGCGGAAGTGTTAAATCCCTCGGCGTACAGGGCTGTGAGCAGGGCGGCAGGGATTGGCAGAAACGCAGGAGACTTATAACTTCCGTCGTCCATCAACGCCTTTGTCCCATCGCCGCTATTCAAGAGGCCATTAACCGAGCCAGTGCCGTCGGAGTTAGACTTTATTTTGCCAAATGCGCTGCTGTTGCCCTTTATTACGCCGGCCAGCGTGTCCGTGAATTGCGTCACCGTGTCTTGTCCCACATCTGTCCAATCGAATATTTGCGGAGTGGTGTTTGGCGTGTTGGTTAAAACAAACTTGTGATTATCGTTATCGTTGCGTACCCACGTGCTGTTAAATATTTCCTCGGCATTGTGCGTTGTTTCGTCTATCTCGTAAGTGGAGTTCCACGGCTCTGCCGAGTTCCAGGCGAATACTCCGCCGTCGCCCCAGATGTCCTGACAGGCATACTCGGTTAAATTCTCCTGCCATGCTTCCGGCAGCGCACCGCTTGCCGGAGACGCGCCGAAGTCGTGATGATTAAGCGCTCCACCGGGTCCGTTGTTGTCGCTGACAATGTGAAGTTTATCGTCCTTGTTAGAATAATAAGCATAAGAGCCATCATTGAACTCATATTCACCGGTCTCGCTGTTGTACTGTCCTGTTGTTTCAGCCATAGATACCTCGCTTATTTCGTGCTCTCGATAACCGCTTTTTTGTTTTTGATAAGCGCATCAAGATAGGCTTTGCCCTGCGGTCCCGGATAGGCCGTCTCAAATACGCTAGGTTTTATCAGAGTATCTTTCTTGAGTTCTCTGACCTCGCCGAGATTGCCGCAAATCTTAATCCCGTTTTCTGCCGTCACGCGGATCACCTCTTTTTTATCGGCGTCCTGAAGCGCCGGGGTTATCTCTTTTTCTTTGCCGGCGGATAGGTCGATTTCTGCGCCTGGCTTAATTAGTGGTTTTTTCCTTGCCATTGTTTTTTCCTTTCTCGATTACGGGCGGTTTTTAGGCCGCCCGTAACTAAATTTATTAACCTTACTCCTCATCAGGATCTAACTGTTGCACAGCAACAGCGGCGCCCTGATCGGCAGAGCCGGTGATAACTTTTGAGCCGATGCTGGACTTGATGCGGATAGCCAGCTGGTCAGAAGCAAACTTGAAATGTTCGGAAGCGGCCATCAACAGCGGCGTAAATCCAACATACACGACGCTCGGGTCAAAGCACATATTGATGTTTGCTTCGCCGTCCAGTTCTTTGCCGGCCACATCTACACCTTCCGGTATTTGGTTGTTCTCCAAATATTCTTTGCCGAACGGACGGAAATTAGCCGAATCACGGAATCCCGTAAACTCCGGCGCACCTGCTCCGTTAGTCAGCATACCGTACACGTCCCTGACGGTAGAGTTGGCCATGTAGATAGCACCCGTGCGGAACTTTGGACTAAGCGCATTCTTGAGGTCTAGCAGGTCTTTGGCCGCAGCTGCTGATAACAGCTTAGCCGCCACAACTACGGTCTGCGCATCGAAGGCAATGCCGTCGAACGGATCACCGCCATTGAGCGCCGCGACGACAATATTCCGGTCGGCGAATTCCTGTAACCGGCTCCCGGCCTGCTCCGAAATAGCGTCCAGCAAACCGGCCGATTCCTGCGCCAGAAGTTCATTGTCCAGATAGCACATCGCTCCAAATTGATAGTCTTTCAGCACCGGAGCGACTAGCGTCGGTGTTTTATCCTGAAATTCCTGCGTGTGGTTATTGCGCCAGACATAAGATAATCCAGCCAGCACCGGATACAGCTTGCCGCCAGCCGTTATTACGTTGGTATTCACGCGGCTAAGCAGGACGCCCATATACGCCTTAACAAAAATCGAATTTTCGACTTCCGTCGGCAGCAAAACGTTGCCGGTCGGAACGTTGGACAAAAGCGGCGCTTTAACACCAGCGTTTTCATAGTCATGCGATTTTTGCGCGGCGATATCCTTATTCAGAGCTTCCAGCGATTTGGTGTCGCCCCTTTTAATATAATCGAGCGATTTAAAAAACGCTTTCTGATCCTCGGACTGGCTGACTGTCGGCTTAATGACTTTCTTTTTGGCGTGCGAAAAATATTCTTTCTGTCCGTTTACGCTCTGCGCAAAGCCGCTCAGGGGGTCGAGCTTGATTTTTTTCAGGGCTTCGGAAACGCCGTTGTCGATTTGCTTTTGCATCTCGCTCTTGGCCGCGGCTTCGTCAGCGGCTTTTTTGGCTTCGTCCTCGGCGGATTTCAGCGCAGCCAGAACTTCCTCGGATTTTTTCGCCGCTAAAATAGCGTCGGTAATTTCCTTGGCTGTAGATTTACTGTGCTGCTTTAGCACCTCTGCGGCAATATCCGTGTCGGATTTGCCTTCCAATAACAATTTTTTGATTAACTCATTCATTTGCTTGCTCCTTTGTTTGTTTGATTTTTTTCATAACGTCGCTTACCTTTGCGTCTCCATACTCCCTTATCAACTCTGCCAGCTGGTCGGCCGAAGCCTTAGAGCTTTGGAGCTGTTTCGGCGATGGAGCATTAGTAAGCGCATCTTGGTCGGCCGGAATAGCCACGCCGGATATTTCGTAAATATAGGCTTTGGTCAGCTGATTGGGATTTTCTGGGTTTTCGTACAGCCACTTGCCGCCGATAGACAGGGCGCGCGCGTAACCGTTTTTGTATGCCTCGACAGCGTGCTTGGCAATGTCGGTCTGCGGATTTTCCATCAGCCGCACTTTAAAATAAAGACCTTTTTCGTCCTCGTGCGTGTCAGGGTAGACAAATGCGCCGATGATATTGCCGACGCTGTTGTAATGATCGGCGAGGAACACCGGATTTTTGGAGTGCCGCGACAGGTCGTAAACCGGCTGTCCGTTGTAATTCAGCGGAATATCGCCGTAGCTGTCCGCGTGGCCTTTGGTGTTGGCGTAGCCGGTGATGTAAACCGGCGCGCCATTATCTCCGCCGGAGACCTTGAAATCGGCGATCTCAAATATTTTTGTTCCCTCAAATTGTTTAACCATATCAAGAATGTACGAAATTAAAAAACATTGTCAAGTACTTTTTTAGACCTGATAACTCGGCGCAATACAGCCGATATGATTAGGGTGATAGTGCAAGCTGGATACCTGCGCCATAGGAACATGCTGCGCTCCGCAATCAGAGGTCGGCTCAAATTCCGTACAGCCCACGACATCGCAATATTCAACGCCTAAATCTTTATATGCTTCGTCAGCTCCGGCGTCCCACGCTTCGCGGCTTTCCGTTCTGGCGATCATGCGCGCGCGGTAGCCTTTGAAACTGTCAAATTCGGCTTTGACGTTATTCGTGATGTCGTCAATATTCAGATTGTCGTTTATCGCATCGGTGATAACTCTTTGCAGGTTTTTGAGCGTGGTCTGATTGATCTCGCCGGTTATCTGACTGCCAAGCCTTGATATTGCCAACTGAATACTCGGTTTGGTCAGATCAAGATTGAGCTGCGCGCCGGTGATCTTGGCAATGTCTCCTATGGCTCGTTGCAGGGCGGACGTGTGCAGCGACCGTAACGTTTCACGTAAAACATTATTCTCATTTTGAATATTAAAAATAATAGCAAGCAGCTCTTCCTCGGATAAATCTTTTTTCTGCACCGCGGACTTCCCGTAAAAAGATTGTATGCCGTCCAGCACGCGCTGTTCCTGCGCGGCGAAAAAATCAGAGAGCCTGGCTATGTATTTATCCTCGACAGTGTTCCGGCTGCGCAGCGACGCACGGATATATTGCGCCTGAAACTTCTTTGGCTTCGTGGCGGATTTCTCAAAAGTGTCGGCGATCAGGTCTACATAGCGCGGATTGAGTAAGCGCCGGTCGATGTTTTTATGCTCATGTCCGCAGCCGCAGGTTGTTTTGTCCGTGTCGGCCGGATTATCCAGCTCCGCCGTCCGGTCCGCGCCAAGCGGCATAAGCGTGAGCGGCAAATAAAACTCATTGCGGCCCTTGTCCTTGAGGTCAAAGTCCTCGCCGACAAGTTCCGCGGCGCGGTTGGGGTTAATAATGCCGTTCGTAACCATTTTGACAATATTGTCCACATCACCGGTCGGATACTTCTCAAAAGAGAATTTAATTTTGGGGTCTATTTTCTGGACATGCTGAAAATTTATAACGTCCTCGATGCCCTCAAGAATTTTGTTGATGTGCTCGAAAAACATTATCACGGCCTTGTCCGCCGTCGCGCGGTTTACACTGCCGAGAATACCGGCGACAAATTCCGACACGCCGAACATAGACAGAATGGATTGCCGGTTGTAATTTTTGCTTTCCAGAAACTGCATATCCTTGTTGCTGATGTTGAGCGTCTTGGCATCAGCGTCGCCGGAAAGATACATCAGCTTGCCGGTATTGTTGCGGCCCTCATAGGCTTCGCGCAACTGGTCCGCATAACGCTTATTGTCGTCCGGTGTCCTGTCGGACTTATCCAAAATGACAATGGACGGAGCGGCGCCGCGCTCCAAAAATGCGTTTACATATTCTTGCCCCGATATTTCCCCCTCGGCCAGAAGCCGCAATTTTGTGATATTGCCGATGCCGATGAACGGCGAATACAGCGTTGATTGCTTGAAGTGTAAGACATCGTCGGGACTGACTGTGTATCTCGCGCCGCCGCCAAACCAGACATCGTAAGACTTGAGCTGAATCTGATTCGCCGAAAGATTAGGCTGCCAATTTCCGGCCGGCACAGGGATAAACTCCTCGGCGATGCCTTTTGTTAAAGCATAAGCAGATGACTTAGATTTGATCCACAATTCATTACCGGTCAGCGCCATATGGCCAACGATCAGCTCGACCATTCTGCTGATAGACATACCGGCGTAGCCGCTTTTAATCGGCAAAATTATAGCCTCGTCGATGTTTTTATCGGGGATATATTCTCCGTTTTCGACATTCGTAAACATATACGGCTGATTTGATGCATAGCGTATTAAGCAGTCAACAGCAATAGACACCCACTCCAGATATTCGTAGGCCTTTATCGGATTGTTTTTAATTATTGTCCCCGACAAACTTCCTGAATTATTGCTATCCGGAAAATAGCGGCCGGCAGGATCTGCGCCTTTTACTAAAATATCTTTGGCTGCCTTTAACCTTTGGAGCAGCGGAATTTTTCTCATGCATTAAAGATACAAAACCAAAAAATAAAGTCAACTAAAATGAGAAAAATAATTCCTTGGACTTTTTGTCCAGATAATTAAGCGCCTGCGTCGTTGCATCGACTTGATCGTCGTGTGCGGCGTTAGGGAACGTAATCAGTTCCTCGATATAGTCATATACCCACGGCGCGGCTTCCGGCACATAAACATTGCCGGCCTCAAATAGCGGAGATACCGCGTTTGTCCTAGATACTTTGCTTTCTGTCGGCGTTACGGGAATTATGCCGGAGATGTCTTTTTTTAGGTCGTCTATGATCGCTGCACCATTGGCCTTTTTCTCCACGAGCTTGCTTCTGGCCTGCGGATATTTAGCCGCCAATGTCTTAAAGGCTTTTTTGCTCTCGGTGTAAGAAAGTTTTTCTCGTATCTGATCGACCAGATAATACTCACTGCCGGATTTTGCCCAAACCTGACCGACAACGTAGTCGCTGGCTTCTCCGCCGTCGAAAGTCATGTCCCAAGACAATAACCACTTATCAATTTTTGCCGGAAGCTGTTTATAAGTTTTTATCCAACTGCGCCTGATTATCGAGCCTTCTTGCGGTGCCGGGCGCTGCTGATACAATCCGGCCCAGGCCACAGAGCCGATAGACTTTTTGCGCTTGGCCGCCCAGTCTGCCGTGTATCCGTATTCCGGCCAGAGCGGAGCGCCGCGTTCGCGGCCCAACAGGTCGTTGTCCTCGGCGAGACAGGGCAATGACAAAACTGTCCAGTTATCCTGTTCGCTTTCCAGCAGTAGGCCGCAAAGATCATGCTCATGCCAGCGCGTCATGACGATTATAATTGCTCCGTCCGGGTGCAGGCGCGTTAACAGCGTATTGCGGTATTCATTCCATATCCGCGCGCGGTAAGTTGGACTATCGGCTTCCTGCCTGTTCTTGATCGGGTCGTCAACAAGCAGCATATATGCGCCGTGGCCTGTAATTGCGCCACCGATGCCTGTTGCTATCATGCCGCCGCCGCAGGTGGTTTCCCAGTTCTGCATTTGGGCTTTTTCTTTGGATAAATAAGCGCCAAAAATATAGCCGAATTCCTCGACGGCAACGCGGTTATTTTTGCCGAAGCGGTAGGCCAGATCGTCGCCGTAAGATACTGCGATGACGCGGCGGTCCGGGTGCCGTGCCAGATACCAGCTCGGAAATTTGTCGGAAATGGTCCATGATTTGCCAAATTGCGGCGGCAGATTGATTATCAGTCTTTTTATTTTGCCACGTTCGACGGCTTCCAAGTGCTTACAAATTAACTCATGAAACCCGGCCGGATTATAAGCGCCGTACCAGACGCGCTGCAAATAATCAAGATACGATCGGCGGCAAAGTTCATTGTAAGTTACGATATTTATAGTATTTTTTTCGGACCGCTTTAGCATTTTAGATTCTGGCCAGTTTGCGCAATTCCTCGATACTCAGGTTTTTGAGTTTATCAGTCATGTCGTAGTTATTGTTGTTAAAATTACCGCGCAGTTCTTGGGCCGGTTTGCCGTCTACCCTGTCCAAAGCCTCGCGAAAATATTTTAAAAATAATTCAGAGTCGATATTTTCTGACATCATATTCTGAAAAAACTTAAGGATCATGATATCGGCCCGGCTTAATTTTCTCTCTTTTCCGTTGACCTTAATCGGCTCATGTTTGTCGAGGGCGTTTTTCAGGAGCGTGGTCAGGCTCAAAGTACCGACCGGTTTGCCGTCAGGATTGCCGGATTCTCCCGGCTGAAATCTGGTATTTATTGGCGGATTTCTATAGCCAGTTTTGGGTTCCTGCTTTTTGTCAAAATTCCCTGATAATTCCCTGATATTTTTGTTTTTCACCATGTGATTTTATCTCCGTTGTTGTTTTCGTCGATTAAAATTGATATTTTTAGATAGCCGAAGTCACGCAGGCTGTTGGCGATATCCTGCACATTGCGGTCGTGTTTCTGACAATTCCGCTCATAAGGAATTATCTGTTCTACCGGAAAATCTTTAAGTATTTCCTTCCTCATTTACACGCTCCAAAAAATATTTTATTTGCCTCTGGGCAATCTCAAAATTGGAAATGCCCTCAAAACTGTAATCATTCTCCTTGAACAAATTAAGTAAAGCATCTGCAAAAAAATTGACAACCTCGTCTCCGTGTTCATCTATTTTTCGGCTGATATAGCCGGGTGTTTTAAATTGTTTCCGTTCGGTTGCTTTTTGGGGTGGATTTTTGGTATGCCTTTGCTTTTCCCAATATTTCTGCCGGCCGGTGGTTAATGCCTCGGCAATCTCTTTTTGGTGGAGCAAATGGTAGTAGAATGTTCCTCGTGTGCAGCAAAAGAATACACACATCTCTCTAACACTTAAACCATACTCGGCCATCAATGAGATTATCCGTGCGTCTAGTTTTATGGAGTATGCACCTATTGTTTTGGTCATTGTATTTGAGGCCCCTTTTATCCTTTTATGGAAAAATGCCGATGATCAGAAAAATTACGATATTCAAACAGATCACATTCAAGTTTGCGGCTATCCACATACAGCACATCTGGGTGGTGCTTATCAAACCACATCATGCGGCCGCCACAGCAGGCGTCGAGGATTTTTTTAGTGGCCATACCGAAACTCTGTGAAGTGTAGGACGGCCAGTAATCCATACTGACCACGATTTGGCCGACCAAGTCAGGCTCATGTTCCTTGAAAACATTTATCAGAACATTGTTAATTTTCTTAAAAATCATGCTCTCACCTCCACTGTGTTGATTTTCGCCGGTGCGCCGATTAACAACTGGTTCGGCACAGAGCCATTTTTGTACACCTGCTCAATTTGCGGCACGACGCACTCGCCAAAAGTTTGGCCGTTCGGCATTACAAAATTGGCTAAAAATTCGTCCTCAAAATGGCTGATGCCGGACTCGACCGCTTCCAGCTTGGCCTTGATGCATAACGCTAGCGCGCGCCATTTTGCACGCACGCCCTGTTCTCTGTGTTTTTCCGCTATGCTTTCTTTCCTTTGCCGCCCACTTTCGGATAGAGAAAATTTATCTATCGGTTCAAATTCCATCGCAAAGCGGATTTGGCGATTATTCATTGA
>BGZN01000059.1 GCA_003864455.1 Candidatus Termititenax aidoneus
AAGGTCGGAGAAATAACAAATGATATAAAGGCAGCCACTTGTGAAGTTCGACACAAAACTAACAAGCAGCTAAGCTGCGAAGTTAAGTGAAAGTCACAAGCCGCTGAAAGCGGCGAAGTGCTAGTGCGGGTAGAGCAATAAAAACAGCAAGCGCACAACGCGGTGTTTTCTGCGGGAAGCACGGGTAAACTAAACAGGAACTATACAATTTTTATAATATATATAACCGTATAGTAACTCGGCAGGGTGTTGATAGTGAGCGCCGAGCCGGAGCCAGCGCTGTCTGTCGAGCCGGAAATAGCGCCAGCGTTGATGCTGCCGCTGACAGTGCCGCCAGTAATGCTGCCGGTGATAGTTCCGCCGGAAATAGTCCCGCCGCTAATAGTATGCGTATGTGCGCCGTCGTTACTGATAGTTCCACTAACACTAACACTGTGAGAATGCGTTCCTTCTCCGAAAGAAGTAGAGCCTGTAAAATCATGTGTGTGCGTGCCAGCGGATTCAGTTGCTTTATAAGCAGAAAGAACACCGCCATCCGAACCCCAACTAGGCTCCCCCTTTGCGCCGCCACTAGCATTCCAATCATCTTGCTTTGTTTTAATATCATGAGCGTGAGCGCCGTCCGGCCCTGTCGTGCCGGAAACAGTATGAGTATGCCCGCCTTCAGTGGTGGCGGTCGTGCCGCTGGCGCTAATCGTGTGAGAGTGCGTGCCGCCGCCAGTATTCACCTGCAGGCCGCTTATGGTCTGTCCGGATATGGAAAATCCGGATGCGGCCAATCCGGATACGGGCAGTTCAGTTGCGGTTAGTGCAGACATGGCTAATGAGCCTACTCCGTGAGTATGCGCGGGGAGATTGGCGGAGGTTATAGTTACGCTCCGGCTGTCCGCGCCGCCGCCTGTAGTAAAATCAGAACTTGTGCCGCCGCGCAAAAACCTGCCGACCAAGTTGGGCGTGTTATTCGTGCCGTCGCAGACTTTCCAGATAGTTCTGAAATTCGCGCTGGCCGAACTGTAGGCTGCACCGCTGAAAATCAAGATTGCGCCTACCGGAAAAAAAGTCAGATTCAAAATATCTTCCGCATACATTCTCTCGCCTGTGGCTATAGTCATAAAAATACCCCCTTGTTTTTATGGGTGTCAAGTAGCCCCTAATAATTATAGTTACTATTTGACACCTGATAACTATTATAACGCCAAGTTAGACTATGTCAACTAGCCTACAAAAAGGAAGCTGCTCATGAGCATAGATTTTACCAATGCTGATTTGAAAAAAATTGTCAGCCGAAAATTAGAATTGCTGCGCAAGCAAAGCGGTCAGACTATCGACAGCGCGGCGGCGGAGCTGGAGATGGATCGCAGCGAGTTTTTTCGGATTTTAAAAGGCAAAAGACTACCTATGCTGCGCAGCATGTTCCGCATCAGCAAAAGATACGGCGTCAGCATGGATTGGTGGTTTGTGGGTATAGACGAGTTGCCAAAGCGCGCTGTTGCCGGCAAAAATCCGCGGGAATATCAGTTGTTAAGAATATTTAAAAATCTCCCTGAGCGGGCGCAAAAAACTGTGCTGGCTACAGTCAAGACGCTGGCCAGAAATTTAAAAAATTAAACTTTGTCGCGTTCCACCGCGTTGATTTTTTGTATCTCCCGCAGACAGCCGGTCAAAACATTTTCGTTTAATTCCACCGGCGTGGAAGTTTGGCCAGCGTGCAAATAAAAAACAAAGCCCTTGATTTTCTGTCCGGGCAGCAACTGCCGGAGAATAGCGGCGTAAATGGACAGCTGGTTTTTGTATTGGGCTGCATTTTCCGGCGTGGGCGTGCGGCTGGTTTTAAAATCGTATATTTCCCAGCCGTCTGTAGTTTTGACGATCAAATCCGCGACGCCGTTGAAGCGCACGCCGTCCAGTAAATAATCAAGACTGACTTCGTGAAAATGCTCGTTTTTTTGCAGCAAGTCCGGCAGCGCGGATTTGGCGTAATTGGCCAGGCATTGTTGCAAATAATCTTTTTCCGCGGCGGTAAAATTATCCGGCAATTCCAGCTGAGCGCTGCTGCCCGCGGCGATAATCCGGTGTACGGCCGTGCCGATTTTCTGCATGTCCAGAGAATTATTTTTCGGCGTTAAATGTTCGTCCATAGTGAAGCCGTGAAAATAATCCAAAATAAATTTCCGGCTGTCGGCCAAAAGATAAGCGGCCAGAGTTGCCGGCAGGACATTTAGTTTATAGTGCGGCTCCGCGGCTGGCGCGGATTCTGTAAAATCAAGCGCCGGCGGTTTGAGAATAGTCTGTGCTGATTTGTGCAAGGGCTGCGCTTCGATAGACTCGATGACCGCTGCTCCGTGCCGGATTTGCGGCTGCTTGACGCAAAAATATCTTAACCAGAGGCCGATGTTGCGGGTTTGCAAACATTCCTCTGTCAATTCAGCGTCTTTTTCGGGGCGGCAGGCGGAAGTCAAAAACAATTTTTCTTTGGCGCGGGTAATCGCCACGTAAAACAAACGGCGGCTTTCTTCCAGCTCCAGCTGCTCCTGTTTTCTTTTGGCGTGCGCGTAAGCCAGAGAAATATTATCGGCTTCCGGCGCGTCCCGGTCGGCGGCGCTACTCAAAGCCAGCGGTATGCCTGGCTCTGTTTGGGTTTGACTGTCCTTGTACAGGTCTTTGTGAAAAATTATTTTGGCCAGGCGCAGCGCGGTTCTGTGCCGGTACAGATCCGCCACGAAAACATTTTCAAATTCCAGACCTTTGGCTTTGTGAATCGTCATGATCCGGACGCTGCTATTGTCCGACAAATCAGCCTCTTCCTCGCGCGACTCTTTTTCCTGCAGTTTCTGAATATAGCTGATGAAATACTGCAGGCTTCGGTCGTCGAAACCTTTGGAAATGTCCAGCAGTTTATTCAAATTGGCCAGTTTTCTTTCCGCGTTTTCGCGGTGCGACAAAGCGTTGTTGATAAAAAAAGTTTTTTCCAGCGTCAGCTGCAGAATTTTAGAAACAGGCAGTTTGCCGATCAAGCCGCGCAATTCGCGGTAAACCGCTAAAAATTTTTTCAATTTTTCCGCGTCAGCGCCGGCTAAAGTTTTTGGGTCAAAATGATTCAGCAAATCGTACAGCGGTTGTTTTTTATTTTTGCCGCGCGTTAGAAGGAAAAGCGCTTGGTCGCTGAGATTGGCCATTTCCGAACGCAGCGCGGCGGCCAGGCGAAAATCATCAGCCGGATTGTTCAGCGCGCTCAAAAAATTCAGCGTGTCGACAACCTCGCCCTGGCTGTAATAATTGCCGCCGCTTTCCAAAACGTATTTTAGGCCGGCGGCATCGAGCGCCTCGGTAAAAATATTGATGTGGGAAAAATACGGCAGGAGCAGCGCGCATTTATTCTGGTCGGAAAAAGGCCTGGCTTTTTGCAGTTCTTGGATCTGGCGCGCGATGTAAGCGGCTTCGATTTGCCGCGCTTTTTCCGCGGCGCTGTATTCGTCAACTGTTGAGCTGTCCGCTTTTTCCGGCACAGGCGCAAAAGCAATATCGACCCGGCCTTGCAGCTTCCGCAGCTCCTCTGTATTGCCGAAAATCAGCGGCTCGTAGTCCGGCGTGTCCGGGTCGGCGGCAAAGAGCGGCGCGCAGAACGCATTGGCAAAATCGACAATTTCTTTGGCGCTGCGGAAATTTTCCTGCAAATCCATATTGTACCCGCCGCCCTTGGCGTAACGCTCGCGGTATTTTTGGAACAAGCGCAAGTCAGCGTAGCGGAAAAGATAAATGGATTGTTTCCAGTCGCCGACCACACAGAGTTTGCGCGTGCCGGCCAAAAGCGCGAGCAATTTGTCCTGCACTTCATTGGTGTCTTGAAATTCGTCGACCAGCGCGGCGGCGAAAAAATCCTGATAATGTTTAGCCAATTCCGCGTGGCTTTCCAGCAGCTGCAGCGCGCGTTCCTGCAAATCGTCAAAATCCAACTGATTTTTCCGGATTTTGCGGCGCTTGTAAGCGGCTTGGATTTCCGCCAGCAATTCGCTCAGACAGACGGTCAACTCGGCAAAATACGCTTCTTTAGCCTCATCGAAATAAATAAAATCAGAATTGTTTGCGTAAAATTGTTTTATGGCTTTGAGTTTGGCTTTGTCGTCGGCCGCGTCTTTGCCGCCGCTGCGCAGATCGATATTTTCTCCGATGGCGCGTAAATTTTCTAAAGAATATTTTTTAGCGCCCAGTTTGCTTACAGCGGCGCGCATTTCCGCAAATTTTTCGGAAACCGGCCGGCCGGACAGCGCGCGGCAAAGCTCCTGGATTTTGGCGTAAATTTGCTGTAAATACCGGTCATTGATTTCTAAGATTTTGGCTTGAATTTGCGCCGCGCTTTTTGCGCGGAGCTTTTCCGCCGGCAGGCCGTAAGCCCGCAGCGCGGCGAGAATTTTTACACAACATTCGGCCAAGTCCTGGCGGGAATAGGCTTCCAGCAGTTTATCCAGCGCCGTGCTGCCGGACGCTAATTTTTCCTCCAGACAGTTTTCGATCGTTTCTTCCAGCAAAAGTTCGGCGGGTATTTCGGGCAGTGTTTCAAAATTTGGCGGCAGTCCGGCCTGAAAGCAATTCTCGCGCAGTATCCGTCCGCAGAGACTATGAAACGTGCCTATATAAGCGCTTTCGATTTCCCAATAAGGCAAATCTTTTTCCCGGGCTTGCGCGGTAAGTTTGGTTTTGAGTTCCTGCGCCGCCTTGTCGGTAAAAGTTACGGCCAGGATTTTGCCGGCCGGAGTGCCAGCGGCGAGCAAAGCGGTGATGCGTTCGATCAGCGTGAATGTCTTGCCGGCGCCAGCATTGGCGTTGATGCTGATATTTTCACCGCGCAGCGCGACAATTTCTTTTTGTTTTTTAGTCAGTTCGGCCATTTCACGCTCCAAATCTGATTTTGGTTTGCTTTTTGCGGCAGACTTCTTCCGCCGGACATTTGCGGCAAAACGTGTTGTCGTGATTTTGATAAAAATTTCCGCTTTGCAGAGCGGCAAAATGTTCGCGGATCAGATTTTGAGTTTTTTCAAACAAATTGGTTATTTCCGCGGCGGAAATCCCTTTGGAAAAAACATTCGGCTCTTTGAGATAGATTCCCCTGCGCTCATTGTTTTTGAGCCGCACGTATTCCGCGCCGGCGGCCTGCAGTCCGGTCGCGCTCTGATACAAAAGCGCGTAAAGCCAGGCCTGCGGCAAGATTTTTTGGTCAAGGCTTTTGGCGGAAATCGGCGGCAGCGCGCCAGGTTTGTAATCCAGGATCAGAAAAAAATTCTCACCGATTTTATCAATGCGGTCAATAACTCCGGAAATAAAATTGTCATCAATAGGGTAACGCCGGTCGGCGCCGGTTTTCGGGTTTTGCCGGAATTCGTACTCGCAATGCAGGACTGCCGCGCGCCGTTCTTTTTGCAGATTTTCGTCCAACTCGACAAAATTTTTTAAAATAGCCAGAGTTTTTTGCTGTTCCAATTCCGCCTGACGGCGCGGCATATTGGGGAATTGTTCTTGAAATTTTTGCGGCGGATAAAGCTGACAGTAAATTTCTTCCAGCGGCCGCCGCGGATTGGCGGGGTTGTAATAGGCCGCCAGCGTTTCATGCTGGATCGTGCCCAAAATTGCCGGATAATCCGCGTCATAATGACTTGGCGGCTGATACGTCCGCAGATTTAAAACCTGTTCACAAAAATAACGGAACGCGCAGCGCGAAAAAGTCTCCAGACCTTTGGCTGAGAATTTTTTTAATTTCTGCAGTTCTTGGGCGGTATTCTCCACGGCTTGCCGCAGATTTTTAGGGTCATTTTTGCGCCGTACGACTTCCGTCAAAAAACGCAAGTCCGTTTCCCTCTGGTTTTCAGGAATATCCGCCAGACTTAAATTGGCGCGCGCTGTCTGCCATTTCTCCAGATAAGCGCGGTAAATGTACAGCCGTTCGTACTCGCTGCGGCACAGCGGCTCTGCTTCACTGAATAATTGCGCGTACGTGTAATACGCGCGCGCTATTTTCTGGCCGAATTTTTGCGCGGTGAAATTTTGCAATTCGGCCAGAAAATGCGAGGGCTTGAGCACGCCGCCGCTGGCTTCGCGGTCGGCGTAAGACAAATACAGTTTTTCCTGCGCGCGCGTGAGCATTTGATAAAAAAATAAATTCTCGTTCAAAATTTTAGCGCCGGTTAATTTTAGCTCGGTAGAGCCTAGCTCTGCTTTTTCGTAATCTTTGAGCAGCGCGGACTCGGCGGCTCTGGCCGGAAAGCTATTGCTGGTCAAGTCGGCCAGAAAAACTATTTTGTAGTCTTTTTGTCTGGCGCTCGGCGCGTCGTAGACCTGCACCTGATCGCCGTTGCGTTTGCGCGCGGCTGTCAGTTCGCGCAAAGAATACAGCAGTCTCGGCCAGAGTTCATCAGCCGCGAGCCAGGACGGTTGTATTTCCTGCAGTTCGTCGAGTATTTCCAGCAGCCTGCTGTAAGCGCGGTTGACATGCGTAACGCCGGTTTCGAGTTCCGGAATTTCCAGGTCGGCTTCCAGCGCGGCGCGGCAGGCGTTAAATTTGTAAAACTCTGCCAAAGTTTCTTTTATTTGGCTAAAGTTTTGCGCGGCACGCAGTTTGGCGGACAGAGCAAAAACTTCCGGCAGATAATCGGCCAGCCGCCGGTCGCAGACCGCGAGAACTTCTTTAATAGTCGGCTGAAAAGACAGCGCGGTTTCCAACGCGGTTACCGCTTCCGGATCAAGCGGCTGCTGGTCGTGTTTGGCGTAAGCGGACTTGAGCAGCGCCAGCAAAGTTTCGCTGTTCACGCTGGCATCAGAATTTTCATCTTGTTCTCCGGCCAGCACATCGCGCAGAGACAGCAGCCACTCGATAAATTGATTGCGCAAATTAATGCCTTCGTGGATTTCCACCGGAATGCCGTAACGCTGAAAAACTTCATTGATGAGAAATTGATAATTGCCGATGCGCCGGAAAATCAGGGCTGTGTCCGACCAGTGAAATTGCGCCTGTTTAGCCTGCGCTGCTTTTTTTTGCGCCAAAATTTCACGGGCAATCGCTTCGATTTCTTGCAGGCGGTTGCCGGCCGCTAGAATTTTAACACCGCCGCACTCCGGCAGATCTGCTGTGTTTTTGGCGGACGGGAGTTTTTCGCCCCAGTGCAAAGCCAGCGCCTGCAAAATCTGGTCCGGACTGCGCCAGGATTTTTCCAGCGCGGCGGTCTGAAAACCCAGCGCTTTAAATTTGGCCGCGGTTTTTTGCGTTGGCATAAATAATTTATTGTCCGGCGCGCCGAGCGGCAGAGTGACGACGAGCCGCCTCCCGTCCGTGCCGAGCCGCTGAATAATCTCAAATTGCAGCGGCGTAAATTCTGTAAAGCCGTCGATAAAAATAACGGCGCAGTGTTCCGGCGGCTGGAAATTTTTGGCGGAATCTTCTTTGTCCGGCAGTTTTTGCGCGGCTAGCTCCGCTTGATACGCGGCAAAGATTTTTTCCAGCTCGGCTTTTTTATCCGGGTTGGGCAGTTTGTCCAGAAAATTTTTCCCGAACACGCGGTAGGTTTTTAACTCGCTGATCAGATCAGACAGCGCCGCAAAAAAATCCGGATTGGCCAGCAGAGCGCTGTTTGTCTCCGGCTTGAAATATTTGCTCAAATCCAAACCAGCGCAGATTTTTTGCAGCAGCAGTTGTTTTTTTAGTTCGGAAATATAGTCGCCTTGATAAATAAAGCTGTCGAGAGTTTGAATATTGCCGGCGGCCAGACACTGGCCGGCCAGTTTTTCTAAGACCAAGTCTTTGATCCGTTCCGCATGCTCCTCTGTCGGCACGAGAAAATAAATATCGCGGCGCAGGGGATTCTCTTTTTTCAAGGCAAGGTAGGCGCGGAGCAGTCTGGTCGTTTTGCCTGAACAGGCGGGGGCAAGGAGGAGAGGGTTTTGCGGCATAAGAACATTATTTTAACATTTTTCCCCAAGTTTTCCGTAC
>BGZN01000060.1 GCA_003864455.1 Candidatus Termititenax aidoneus
CCCCCCCCCCCCCCCCGCACACCCTAATCATTCGTTAATTTTAATAAGAAATAATACGTCCTCTTTATTGAAAGAGGCTTATTATTTATGAAAAAATTTTTAAAAAAAGCTAGAACATTTTGGTGGAGCGGCAGGCCATTTCAACAGCAAAGAATTCATAGAAATTATGCTAAGCATGAACTAAAACAAAGACTGGAAAATCCAATTTATTTGGAACGTTATGGTTTTAAGGTTTTTTCACAAAATGACGAAGACGGAATTATTGAGGAAATATTCAATAGAATAGGAACTACAAATAAAAACTTCGTGGAGTTTGGCGTGCAAAATGGTCTGGAAAGCAACGCCCACTTTTTATTGCATAAAGGCTGGAAAGGAATATGGATTGAAGGAAATAAAAAGGCTGTCGAAGAATTGCGTTCGTTCTTTAAGAAGCCTCTAAAAGATTCCAGACTTTCCGTCATAAATGCTTTTATCACAGCCGCTAATATAAATCAGCTTATCAGCCTTGATGGAAATTGCAGCGGTGAAATTGATTTGCTGAGCATTGACATTGACGGCAATGATTATTGGGTATGGGAGGCCATATCCTGCATAAAACCGCGAGTGGTCGTCATAGAATACAATGCCAAATTTCCGCCAACTCATGAATGGGTGATGAAATATGACGAAAAACATATTTGGTGTGAAGATGATGAACAGGGGGCTTCGCTAAAATCGCTCGAACTATTAGGAACAAAGCTTGGCTATAAATTAGTCGGGACAAATTGGACCGGAGTAAATGCTTTCTTTGTGAAAAAAGAAGCGGCAAAAAATTTATTTCCGCAGCCTGCTCAAGCGGAAAATCTTTACAATCCGACAAGATGGGATATGCAGTACGTCAGCGGTCATCCATCAAGAAAATATACCGGGGAATAATAATACCATATATCCTACCCTCGCCGTTGGATGGTTTTGCAGAAATGAAGTTTGGCGATATAGCAGAGTTTTATGGAATTACCGAGAAAACCGCTTGCACATTTAAGTCAGCGTTAATATTGAGCGTAACTTCGGAATTATTCGTCGGGGTTACGCCGCCTATCCATTCAGAAAATGTTTTAGCATCTGGATTGGGCGAAGGCACGGCGTTCAAAGTCAAAGCCGTGCCTTTCAAAAAAGACAGCGCTAATGAATTGCCGCTAACTTTTTGATTGCCGGAAGAGATTACTTCCACATAACCATTGCCGGAAACGCTCACAGAAAGTTTGGCCATCGGGTCATCTGGCGTCGTGCTGCCGAGAAAAGTGTCTTTTTGCAGCAAGCCGCAGCCGGTCAGAAACACTAGCATCGCGGCGAAAACCGCGGGAATTATTGATTTTTTTCCTGGCGTCATCGATTGCTCCCCCTAAAGGCACTATACTTATTATACTATATTCTGCTATAATCCGCTCCCGCAAAAGAATGATGTTCTGTAACATCATTTTGCAAAACAGCAAAGGAGAAAATAAAAACCATGACAAAGCAAGTAGCGCTCGAAGCACAGACGCGCGATGGGCTGGGCAAGGAAAAAGCTAAAAAACTGCGCGGACAGGGTTTGATACCGGCGGAGTTTTACGGCAAAGGCACGGAAAATCTGCATCTCACAGTCAATCACAAGGAATTTGAAAAGGCTCTCAAAAATTCGGAAGCTAAATACAACTCGCTGTTCAAACTGAATATCCAGGACAAAGGCGAAGAAATCGTCCTGCTGCGCGATTACCACAAAGATCCGCTGACGGAGCGTTTCTGGCATTTGGATTTTTACAAAATCGACACCAAGCACCCGATCTCGGTCAAGGTGCATATCAAGCTGGTCGGCGAATGTCCGGCAGTCAAAGCCGGTTTGGTGCTGGCGCAGGCTGTGCACGAACTGCCGATTAAATGTCTGCCGCTGGAAATCCCCGTGGCCGTCGAAGTTGACATTTCCAAATTGGAAAATGCCCACGACGCGGTGCGTATCAGTGATCTCCAGTTGCCGAATATCACCATCGAATTGCCGCCCGGACAGGAAATCGTCCACGCTGAAGTGCCGCGCGAATTGAAAGTCGAAGAGGCCCCGGCAGCAGCAGCCGCTGATGTGCCGGCCACAGAGCAAAAAGCGGAAGGCGAAGCCAAAGCCGGCGAAGCGCCGAAAGCCGAGGCCGGCAAAGAAGCCAAACCGGAAGCAAAGAAAGACGAATCAAAGAAATAAGCTTTTGTTTTTTAGCATAGCGAATATTTTGTCTGCGCGCATCGCAACAACCGGTTGCTGAGCTTGGGACGGTGAGCTTGTCGAACCGTCGAAGCGACACTGTATGCCCTCTTTTTGCTTTACCTCGCTCCGGCAAGATATTCGCCGCGCTAAATCACAAGTAAAGGGAAAATAATGAATAAAGCAGAACTTGCCAAGCGGATTAAAGAAGTCGCCTTTCTGGAAGGCGATTTTGTTCTGCGCTCCGGCAAACACAGTAAGTATTATGTCGACAAATATCTTTTCGGCACGAAGCCGGATATATTAAAAAGTCTGGCTGTCGAGCTGACCAAAATCCTGCCGCCGTTGGAGAGTTTTGACCGGCTGGCCGGACCGGAGCTTGGCGCGGTTACGATTACGAGCGTCCTGGCCTGTACCATCAACAAACCTTTTGTGCTGGTGCGCAAAGCCGCCAAAGGCTACGGCACGGATAAAATTTTCGAAGGCGAATTGCATAAAGGCGAGAAAGTTGTACTAATCGAGGACATTTTGACCACGGCTGGAGCGGCTCTATCCGCGGCCGAGCGGCTGCGAGACTACGGCGTGGAAATAGTCAAAATCATCGGCGTGGTCGACCGCGAGGAAGGCGCGGCGGAAAACATCGCCAAAGCCGGTTTTCAAATGGACGCGCTGCTAAAAAAATCGGATTTGGGGATTTAATAAGCTTAACCCTCGTCATTAAGCCATTTTTCCAGCTCTGGCTCTAACTCTGGCTTACGCTCAACCGGCTTAATAACTTTTCCACTATTTAAGTCAATAACTATACGCACGCCATCTTTTATAGTGGCTATTCTTCTATTATCTAAAAATTTAATCTCATCATATATAATATCTTCAAGAATTTTTCCCGTTTTACTTATAATCCCCCATTTACCATTAATTTCTACCAAAAAATAACCATAGCTCTCGTTAATACTATCATATAAACATTTTACAATAGTCTCGCCCTTGCCATTTACAACTCCCCTCTTGCCATCAAGTTGTACCCAAAAACCACCATAACTTTGTTTTATATCATTATATGAACATTTTATAATAGTTTTTCCTTCGCGATTCAAAATTCCCCATTTGTCATCAATTTTTACAAAAAAATAATCAGAGTTCACAGCAATACTATCATATAAACATTTTACAATAGTCTCGCCCTTGCCATTTATAACACCCCACTTGCCATCAAGTTGTACGTGAATAGCATAGGCGCTACTGTATTTATATATATCCTCATATTTGCATTCTACTACGACATTGCCATTTATATCCAAAACCCCCCATTTCTTGTCTTTAACCACTATGAAAATTCCTCCAGCATCGCCATAAAGATGGAAGTCTGTTACATCATCACATTCATACTCTTTAATATTGCCCTTCTTATTCACAAAAAAATATTTACCATCTTTTCGGCCAACTACAAAGTCACTTGCAATATGAGGAAAAAGCTCCTTTATATGCTCAAATTGACAAGCGGCCACAAGTTCTCCTGCTTCATTCATAACACCATACCTGCCATTTTTATGAACTATAAACATGCCCGCTTTGTTTTTATCACCTATCTTATCGTACTCGCCAAAATCAACGATCTGCCGCCCTTTCTTATCTACAATAGCAATGTCCAGTACTTGCCCTTTGTTGCATCTCTTAAGCATAATAAAGTCACTATTATCAACATATTCAATTACTAAGCGCGCATCATTAGGCATACACTCAACTTTATCATAATCATTACCCATCATCGGTCCCGGTTCATAAGTATAATATCTTTCCCAGCTATCAACCATAAATCTGCCATTTTGTTGCACGACAAGGCCGTATTTTCCTTCTTTATGAATATAAGTATTCGGCCCAAAGTAACGTTCTATTCCCTGCCTGTTATTGTTTTCCGCTATTAGTTTGTTATGCATATACACACCTCTCCATATTTAACTGTATCAAGATATCGTAAGACAATAAAAAATGTTGCAGATTTTTTTAACGTCTCAACTCAAAATCATAACTATTTTATAGTATAATTACCACGTTATGCGTATTGTCGGCGCTAAAGGCGAAAAAATTGCCGCGGATTTTTTGTTATCCCAGGGTTATCAAATAATCGCCAGAAATTATGCTTGCCGCGTCGGAGAGATTGACATCGTCGCCGAGGAACAACTGCCGGACAAAAAAGTCCTTGCCTTTGTCGAGGTAAAGTATTATAAAGAGAATTCCCTGCGCGATTTGCGGACGGCGGTCGATCCGGTCAAACAAAAAAAGATTATCCGCGCCGCCCGGCGTTACTTGCAGGCCAATAAATTGAACGATAGTTATGTGCGGTTTGACGCGGTCTTGATTTCTTTCAGCCCGAGCAGCGCTGTGCAAAATATCGAGCTAATAAAAGACGCATTTAGAGGATAATATGAGTTTTGTGCATCTGCATACCCACACGGAATATTCGCTGCTCGACGGAGCATCGCGCATCGAGGATATTGTCGCGCGCGCCAAAGCCTATGGTTTTCCGGCGGCGGCGATTACCGATCACGGCACGATGCACGGCGTTTATCTTTTTTGGAAAGAGTGCAAAAAACACGGCATCAAGCCGATCATCGGCTGCGAAACTTATGTCGCGGCGCGCAGTCTGCATCAAAAAGAAAGCAAACTTGACGCGGCCAATTACCATTTGATCCTGTTGGTCAAAAACGAGACCGGCTACCGCAATTTGATCAAAATGGTTTCGACGGCCAGCCTCGAAGGTTTTTATTACCGGCCGCGCATCGACTGGGATTTGCTGGAAAAACACCACGAGGGTCTGATCTGTCTGTCCGCCTGTATCGCCGGTGAAGTGCCGGAAATGATTTTGAACAACCGCTACAATGACGCGCTGGAAGCGGCGCGGCGTTACAAAAATCTTTTCGGCGACGACTACTATCTCGAAACGCAAAATCACGGCATGCCTGAGCAAGAGCAGGCGCTGGCTGGACTGCAGATGATCGCCCAAGAATTAAATATCCCGATCGTCGCCACCAATGACAGTCATTTCACCGACAACGGCGACGCGCTGATCCAGGATATTTTGCTGTGTGTTTCGCAAAACAAACTGCTGACCGACAGCGACCGGCTGAAATCGCACCCCGAAACTTATTACAAAAATTTGGCGGAAATGCAGAAACTTTTTCCTGATAATCCTGAATATTTGGCCAACACTTTGCGCATCGCCGAGAAAATCAATTTTGATTTTGACAATACAACCCAGCACATTCCTAAATTTGCCGTGCCGGACGGCTACGACGAAGCGAGTTATCTGCGCAAACTTGTCGAGGAAGGCATTCGCCGGCGCTACGGGGAAAATTTTTCTGAAGAAGTCCGGCAGCGTTATGAGCATGAACTGGAAGTCATCACCAAAACCGGTTTTTGCGGTTATTTTTTAATTGTTTCCGATTTTATCAAATGGGCTAAAGAACAAAACATTATTATCGGCCCGGGGCGCGGCTCGGCGGCCGGCTCGATAATTTCTTACGCGCTGGACATCACCACGCTTGATCCTTTGAAATACAAACTGCTGTTTGAGCGTTTTTTGACCGATCAGCGCATCAACATGCCTGACATCGACATTGATATTTGCATACGGCGGCGCGGTGAGGTCATCGACTATATCCGCCAAAAATACGGTCTGGATCGGGTCGCGCAAATCGCCACATTCAGCAAATTGGCGGCTAAAGCGGCGGTCAAAGATGTGGGGCGCGTCAGCAGCGTGTCTCTGACCGAAGTCAACAGGCTCAGTAAAATGTTCAGCAAAAAACCCGGTGTAACTATCGACGACACCTTGCACAGAAGTGATGATCCTAAAAAACAGGATTTTTACAATAAAGAGTTGGAAAAACTGTACAACGAAAATCCGGCGGTCAAACAACATCTCGACATGGCGCGGCGGGCGGAAGGTTTTTCGCGCGGCACAGGTATGCACGCCGCCGGCGTGGTGATTTCCGCGCTGCCGCTGACCGAGATAGTGCCGCTATACAAAGACAAAGACGGCGCGATACTGACGCAGTACGCCAAGGACGACATTGATGAATTGGGTTTGCTGAAAATGGATTTACTGGGGTTGCGCAATCTGACCATGATCAACGATTGTCTTGACCTGATTGCCAAAAATCACGGCGTGCGCCCCGATATAGAAAATATTCCGCTCGACGACCCGAAAGTTTTCGCCGTGTTTCAGGAAGGCAACACCGCCGGCATATTCCAATGCGAAGAGCCGCATATGACCGGCATGATTCAGCGTTTGCAGCCGACCGCCATTGAAGACATTATCGCGCTGGAAGCGATGGACCGTCCGGGACCGATGCAGTTTGTGGATTCTTTTATTCGGCGCAAACACGGCCAGGAAGATGTCTCCTATTATAAATTTGACCATCAGCTCAAGCCCTATCTGCAGGAAACTTACGGCTTGATAATTTATCAGGAGCAGGTCATGCAGATCGCGCAGGAGATCGGCGGATTTTCTTTGAGCGAAGCCGACACGCTGCGCAAAGCGATGGGCAAGAAAAAACAGGAAATCATGGACAAAATGCGGGAAAAATTTATCACTGGCGCGCTGGCCAAAGGTTTCGTCAAAAAAGATGCGGAAAACATTTACGATATTTGCGCCAGATTCGCGGAGTACGGTTTCAACAAATCACACAGCGCGGCTTACTCGATAGTCTCTTACCGCACGGCGTGGCTGAAAGCTTATTATCCGGTGGAGTTTATGGCCGCGCTGCTCAGCTCCATCGACAAACAAGAAACGATTGCCGAATACATCAACGCTTGTTCAGGCCTGGGCATCGCGGTTTTGCCGCCGGACATCAACGAGTCCGGCATCAATTTCACGCCGGTCAAAGGCACTATCCGTTTTGGTTTGAGCGCGATTAAAAATTTCGGCGAGGCCGCGGCGGAGACTATCGCCGGGGAGCGCGCGCGGAACGGCGTCTTTGCATCGTTCACCGATTTTTGCGCGCGGGTGGACAGCAAAATCCTGAACAAACGCTCGATCGAAGCGCTGATCCATGCCGGCGCGCTGGATACTTTTGGCCAGCGCAAAGCCATGCTGGAAGGCTACGCCAAAATTCTCAATCAGGTAATCAGCCAGAAAAACGAACAGGCCAGCGGACAGTTTTCGCTTTTTGGCGCGCCGGACTTTAAAAACAGTCCGGACAACTGGCCGCTTGTACCAGAATATCCGCCGGCGGAAAAACTCCGGTTGGAAAAAGACGCGCTCGGCGTGTATGTGTCCGATCATCCGCTCAAACACATCGGCGAAATTAAACGTTTCGGCTGTCTGACAATTCAGGAAGCCGGTGAAAAGCCGTTGGATTCCGAAGTCAGGATTGTCGGCATTTTAAAAAACATTGCGCAAAAACGCACCAAAAAAGGCGACGCGATGGCCAGCGGCGAGCTGGAAGACCTGACCGGCAGCATCGAACTGGTGTGTTTTCCCCGAGCTTATGAAAATCTGGGTAATATTTTCGTCGATGACACTATTGTCATAGTCAGCGGCGCTTTGCTGCAAGGGCGCGATGAGGAGAGTTTTCAACTCTCGGTGCGTGACGTGCAGCCGATCCAAAATTCCGGCGACCAGGTTATCAGCCACAATTTTTACATCAATATCGAAACCGTGCAGAATAAATCAACCATGGCCGAGTTAAAATCCGTAATCAAAATGTT
>BGZN01000061.1 GCA_003864455.1 Candidatus Termititenax aidoneus
GCGGCGACCCGCCCGTGCCTCCTGTTGAAAGCGGCTCGCTAAATGCTGTGGAGCAAAAAAGAGAAGCAATTCCTATTGATTTCAACTCAGCGTTTGGCGGAGATGAAACGGATTTTGGCACGGATCCGGAAGGCCAGCAGCGGCGGCAGGATTTTGTAAATGAGATAGCCAGAGGAGTGGTAATGCTCGGCGATATAAACACAACATTGAAGAGTCTCGGTAAGATTACCATGATGACCAGCGTCAATTTGACCAATAGCGATAATAGTTTTGCCACAGGAGCTGATAAAGTCATGGATGGCCGTATCAAAACTATGGTGGAAGTTGTGCGGGAGGGTTTGATCCAGGCTTTGACTAAAAGCGGGGTTGACTCTAAAGAGGCCGAGATTGCGGTAGATGATTTTCTAAAAGAGAACCTGGATATACAGGCGCAATACACCTGCGGTTCTGACATTCGGGAGCGAGGGTATGGCTGGAAAAATAATCCGGCGCATGATTGGAAATCCGGCGGCGAGTATATAAAGGCGCAGAAATTTCTCACCGAACAGTCGGCGAGAACAGACTGCGGGTATGTTTTAAAGCCAACTCTTGGTCAGTGCTCCACTTTAGACAATAACACCGGACAAGCAGGATATGAGAAAACTACAATGGGTGAGAGAAAAGCAAAAGTAGAATTTTCGCAGACTCTGCCGGACGAAAAACCCGCTGCTTGGGAAGTAACCGGTGACATTAACGGCGACGGCGCGGTGAATGCCGAGACAGAAACCGGCGCGCTTACCCGGAGGGCGGAAGACGAAGGCGGCGGTTATATTTTGAAATTTGGCGGACAAGAATTTATCTTTTCACCGCCCGCTGGCGGCGGCCAGATCAGCCGGGACATCCCGCTAGACGGCGGCGGTAAAACTACTGTAACTTTAACTTTTGACGAGTCCGGCGAGCCGGCAGATTTTAACGTATCCGTGCAGACCAAATCAGGCACGCCGCAGGTAGTGGATTATGTGGCGGATAGAGAGCTGCAAGCCCTAGCAAAGCCTGTGCCGGAGCCAGAGCCAACTTAAGCAGCGGCGATCTCTTTCGCTCCCTGAGCTTGTCGAAGGGGTCGAAGGCTTGCCCTGAGCTTGTCGAAGGGAGCGTATCTCGGACACTTCGACAGGCTCAGTGTCCGGTAGTGTTCCCTGAGCCTATCGAAGGGGTCGAAGGCTTGCCCTGAGCTTGTCGAAGGGAGCGTATTGAAATGAACCTGTTACGGAACAACACGTAGTAAAAAATCCCCGTGTATTCTTTCAGACCGGCAAAGCTGTCTCTGAGACAATCCGTATTCGGAAAAATATCGTGCCATTGATACAAGAGACCGTCGCAGCTGAAATCGCAGGGCCAAGGCTGAGGCTTGAGGCCAAGACTTTCGGCGATCAGCATAGCCCGCGGCAAATGCATAGCGCTGGTTACCAAACCGGGTTTTTGCAATTTATATTTTTGCAAATATTTTTGGGCGTTCTCCAGATTTTCCTGCGTGTTGCGGCTTTGCTTTTCCTGAATGATCTTATTTTTGGGCACACCCCAGGATTCCAGCACGGCGGCCAGGACCGCGCTTTCCCGGACGCCGTACCCCAGCGGATCACCGCCGCAGACAATGATCGGCACAGGCTTTTTTTGGTAAATTTTGTAGGCGGCGTAAAGCCTCTGCAGTGAGGAATCGCCCGGCTCGCCTTGGGGAGAAACGCCGCCGCCCAGCACGATCAGCGCGTCAATTTTCAGCTGCGGCGCGCGCGGATATTTGGTCTCCAGCGGCGCAACGATTTTGTCGCGCCCGGGCTTGACCGAAAGAAAATAAACCGCCGCGCAGGAAAAAATCAGCAAAAAAATACAGGCGCGCCGTTTATTGCTGAGCGCCGCGGCAAAAACCAAAAAAAGCAGCAGCAAAAACAAACCCGGTGAAAGCAGCGACCAGGTAAAAATTTTGCCGAGGATGAACATGGTTTTATATTATACTATACCGGCCAGGGCTGCAAAAAGCGCCGGAAAATCAGGCACGGTGGAATATTATGGGGCATTCACAGCATGTTGCTGCTGGGCATGATGTATACTTTCGATATACACATTCATTTTCTCATAATATTCATCATATTCTTTCTTTAATTCCAGATGTTTTTGCCATTGCAGGCCGTATATGAGCAATTTGACAGCGTCAAGCTTTTCGACAGGCAGGCCAAGGCTTCCTTTATAAATATCATGTTCTACTGTCTCGCCGATGATTTTGTCCGACAGAACTTTGATTTGCAGTTCATAACAGAGATAGTCGTTAATTCTAATCAGGTACTTTACATCACGATAAGCCTTGTCCTTGCGGTTCTCGGAAAAAAGGTTTTCTTTTTCTATAATTTTGTCCCGATAAATCGTTTCAATACATTCCATCATTTTTTCTGCGGACATATAATTACGCGCTACTAACGTAAAACCCATATAATCAGTAATAGCGCCAAATTTAATGTCTTTATTTTTAGTTTTTGTCGCCGCAGACCGCGCTTCTTTTATACGCCCTTCGCTTAATGGCTCACAGATAACGGCCTCGTATGTCCCTGTAAAATGGCGGTCTATAAAATTCATTAAATTTTTTTCTTTTGAATTGAGCTGGCGGGCTTTATATAAGTCATCAAACTTATCGAGCAGATCGGACATAGCTTGTTCCGAAGCAAACTCCAGTCCATGCGGCAAGATTATAAATTCGCTGTCTGATTTAAAATTAGCCAGCAGATTGCGGCTTTTTTCACTAAGCGGTTCACGCTGGAATGGTATGAAAAAATGTTTTTGCACCCTTTCCATCAGCTCGGTAAATTCTTTTTCTTGCTCTTTATAGGCAGCTTCGACTTCCCGCCGAAATTCCTCATACAAATGCTTATAGCGGCCCTTGCCTGAGGCGGCTTTTTGAAATTCGTCAAAAGACATCTTAAATAATTTTCTATATTTACTGTCCGGAGAACTTATGCGAAAACTCTGAAATTCTTGACTTGTAATCTTATAAATAAATTTATTTGTTTTTGGACAGAGATCTTTATACTTGTATTCCAAGATGAGACGATTGCGGTGCTTGATGATCGTTTTATAATAACGCCTTTGTTCAGCGGTCAGAGCTTTTATCTCTTTGGTCAACTGCTTAATAGCGTCCGGCAGAAATTCTTGTTCGGTCGGTGTGAATAATTCGTCATACAGGGTTTCCCGTTCAAGCACTTGAGCGTTTATAAGGCTTATTCCGTCTTTCTGGCTGCGCCACCGATTAGGCAGAAGATTTCGGAGCGCCGCGGGAGCGGCCGGACTATTAAAATCCGAGTATAATTTGTCGTAAAATCTGGCGAGTTGGTTTTCAGCAAATTCTGCTTCTGTAAATTCCGGCGTGCCATATTCCACCGGCTTAAAAAGCATTCCGTGATGATGTATGTCCGCTTGAATCTGTTTTACTTGTTCGGTATAGTTTCTGGCAATTTCTTGATAATTCTCAAGGACAGTTGCTTTATCAAACACCTGCTGGATCAATTTTATAACCTCATCAACTTCTTCTTGGGTGTTTCTGGCTAATAATTTTTTAAAACTATTCGGCTGTCCGTTGTAAAGACTTAAATAGAAAACTTCAATTAAAATATCAGTATCCGCAGCAGCTAAACCCAGGCTTTCTATTATTTTTGTCCAGTTAGTTTCAGGGTCCAGCTCTGTCAGGCACTGCGCCAAAGATTTGTTTTCTCCGTTTTCTGATTTGGGCTTGGTATAATTAACAGGAACGCCGTTTTTATTAAGTTTTCGCGTTATTCTTTCTTTCATTGCTTTACGCATAAACAACCTCTAAAACTAATTTATCCTGCGGACTGCACGCTGTTCCGCCATACAACAACTGTAAGTATATCGTAAGTTACAGAAATTTGTTGCAGATTAGGCAGTTTTTAGATACTCTCCGGATACCCCCTTGAGGTATTTCGTTTTTGGGTGAATAATAATAAAAAAGACAAAATTTGGCGGTAACGCATGAAAATTATTTTCAATATCGGCGGCATGTCCTGCGCGGGCTGCGCCAAGGCTATCGAAACGACCGTCGCCAAACTGGACGGCGTGCAAAGCGCCGCGGTCAATCTCGCCACGGAAAAAGCCGCGATTACCTACGAGCCGCAGCAAATCACTCTGGCCAGGATACAGGCCGCCATCGAAAAACTGGGTTATCAAGTGCTGGCCAAACCGCTGGAAAAAGACGAGGCCAGCCGCGCGCTTTGGCGCAAATTTCTGCTGGCGGCGGTTTTCACGCTGCCTTTGTTTTATCTGGCCATGGGGCCGATGCTTTTTCCTAATATTTATCTGCCCGGATTTATTCAGCCGCAAGAGCATGCCCTGCGCTACGCTCTGGCGCAGTTAATTTTGGTCGTGCCGATTATTTTAGCCGGGCGCAAATTTTACACTGGCGGCCTGCGCGCGCTGAGTAAATTCAGCCCCAATATGGATTCGTTGATCGCGGTCGGCACAGCGGCGGCTCTGGCCTACAGCATCTACAATATATATGCCTTGTCGCACGGCGCTCCGCATGCCGTCCACGCGCTGTATTTTGAGACCGCCGGCGTGATTATCACGCTGGTCTTGCTGGGCAAAACCCTGGAAGCCGCCGCCAAAGCCAGAGCCTCCAGCGCCATTCAAAAATTGCTGCAGCTCGCGCCGCCGACCGCGCTGATCGTCCGCAATGAGCAGGAAATTGAAATTCCGGTCAGCGAGGTGCAAATCGGCGACATAGCTATAGTCAAACCCGGCGCCCGAATACCCGTCGACGGAGAAGTAACCGACGGACGCTCGGCTGTTGACGAGTCTATGCTGACCGGCGAGAGCCTGCCTGTGGAGAAAAAAAACGGCGACGCGGTTTACGCCGGCACGCTGAATACGACCGGCCTGCTGGAATTTCGCGCCGGCAAGATCGGCGAAACCACCGCACTGGCGCAAATTATTAAACTGGTCGAAAACGCCCAGAACTCCAAAGCGCCGATTGCCAGCCTAGCCGATGTGGTGTCCGGCTATTTTGTGGCGTTCATTTTGATCTGCGCGCTGCTCACGGGACTGGGCTGGCTGATTTTCACGCGCGACCCGGCCGCTGCTCTGACCAACGCCGTCGCCGTACTGGTCATCGCCTGCCCTTGCGCTCTGGGTCTGGCTACGCCGACAGCGCTAACTGTCGGCTCGGGCAAAGGCGCAGAGCACGGTATTTTGATCAAAAGCGGCGCGGCTCTGGAGAACGCGCGGCAGCTCGACACTGTCATTTTGGACAAGACCGGCACTTTGACCGCCGGACAGCCCAGGGTTACCGATATTTTTCCGGCCAACGGCGTGGCTGGAGACTATCTCCTGCAAACCGCCGCCGCGGTGGAAAAAAATTCCGAGCATCCACTGGCTCAAGCGATAGTGCGGCGCGCGCAGGAAAGAGGCTTGCTGAATACCGGCGCCTCGGAATTTATCGCCGTGCCCGGCCGCGGCATTCAGGCTAAACTCAACGGCAGTGTTGTTTTGGCCGGTAATTTTATTTTCATGGCCGAAAACAATATTTCCACAGCAGAATTAGCCGGCGCGGTAGACCAAATCGTAACCGACGGCAAGTCTTCTATATATGTGGCGCGCGACGGCCAGCTCCTCGGCATGCTCGCGCTGGCCGACACTGTGCGGCCGGAAAGCCGCGCGGCGGTGGCGCGTCTCCAGAAAATGGGCGTGCATGTCGTCATGCTGACCGGCGACAATAAAAAAACCGCGGCGCTGATCGCCCAGCAAGTCGGCATTGTTGATTACACGGCGGAAGTCCTGCCGCAAAACAAACTGGACGAACTGCGCAAAAGGCAGCTTCTGCACAAAAAAGTGGCCATGGTCGGCGACGGCATCAATGACGCTCCGGCTCTGGCGCAGGCCGATGTCGGCATCGCGCTTGGCTCAGGCGCTGACGTGGCTATTGAATCCGCGGACATAGTCATAATGCGCAACGATCTTTCCGCTGTGCCCGCCGCCATTGAATTGAGCCGCCGCACCATACGCAATATTAAACAAAATCTATTCTGGGCTTTTGGCTACAATGTAATCTGTCTGCCGCTGGCGGCGGCCGGCCAACTCGACCCCATGCTCGCTGCCGCAGCGATGAGTTTTAGCTCGGTGTCGGTGGTGTTGAATGCGTTAAGGTTGAAAAGGGTTAGGCTAACCGCCTAGCGGATTTTCATTTCTGCTGACTTTTTCGGCGATTGTTTTAGCCACAGCTCCGTCAATATTTTCAAAATCAATTCCGTATATTTGGCTAATTAAATTACGAATTGATTTAGGAATATTTAAGGAGGCTAATTCTTCGCGTTTTTTCTTAAGCTGTTCTTCTTTTTCAATTTCGGCATTCTTGGCCGCTATTAATTTTGATAGCGAATAAGTATCCTCGATTAGTTTTTTGAAATATTCTAATTTTTCGTTATCAGACGCGTTCGGCGACAACTTGGTTTGGGAAAAATCCGCAGTCAATATAGAGTTTTTCAATTCCGAACTATTGGCTAAAAAATAATTTATGACAATTTGATTCACCCTAGCCATAATCTCGTTTGCTTCTGTTTCGTTTATAGAACCGGCTTTTCGGCCGGCTTTCAACATATCCTCAATTGCTTTTCTATATGCAACTACCTCTTGTGGATTCTTCGCTGTCCTAAGCATTTCTTCCATTTCGGCCATCCGGCTTTTGTTTTCGTTTTCTAAACGGGTTATCTCCACCCTAAGTTCTTCGTTGTTTTGATCATTAGCTAATTGAGCCTTTAACACCGCTATTCTCTCAGCGGTCTTAATGTAATCACCACGAAGTGTCTGTGCTTCTGGGGCTTCAATTTTCTCCATATCAGCCAACACAATACCGGCAGTATTATCAAAAACATATGTCTTTATATCAGTATAACCAAAACTTTGTAACGTTTTAGAAAACAACTCAGCATAATTATCAGTATACACATTAAAAGAGTTTAGTGTCTCTTTAGGTATCGCTAAAACAATCTTTAGAAATAATTCGGCTATTTTATCCAGATCTTTATCGGTTAAGAACTTTAGGGAATCATATTCAGCTATCATCGCTTTGGCATAATCTTTAATGGTTCTAAGCATTCCATCTACAAAAAAATATTTCTCTATTCCTTCCTCAATAAGATCAGCCTCTATGTCAACACCCAAATGCTGGTTTAATTTGGCTTTATCTTCTGGCTTCAGCAAATCAACTACTGATTTAGCGCCTCTTTGTTCTAACAAATAATCAAGCTGATCGTCTTTTACAGAAGTCGAAAAATTTTTCATTTGTTCGGCATAATTCACTGGACCGACATCGGTAAAACCGAATCGTGTCTCTAAATCATTGTCCACTATTTTTTCCAAACAACTCAACTGCCGGTCAAAAATTAAACCATCTAACTCATTAAACTTGAGTATCGCCAGCAGCCATTTATCTTTATTAAAGAGATAATCTTCCCTGTGTGTTTTAATCTCCTCTAATAATTGCGTTTTCTCCGGTTCAGCCAGCCAAAGATTTATTTCATAATGTTTTATCATATCTTCTATATTTTCTACTGAATCCTTTTTCACTTCAGCCGCAAAACCCTGTAAATCAGTATTTAACTTTACTACACTGGAAATAAATTGCTGCCTTTCCTCATCTGATTTTTTGACAGCCAAACTGCTAAAAATTCTCGCCACAGTCTCGGTATTAGTTATGCCATTCGTTGCCAGTTTATTTAACACATCCGCCGAAAGCAGCGATAAACTATCTTTCGAGAAATAAACCGCTTGGTTAAAGAAAACCAGCATACTTTCCGGTGAATAACCCATTTCACCTTTAAGTTGAGGTAAATTCTTTAACAA
>BGZN01000062.1 GCA_003864455.1 Candidatus Termititenax aidoneus
TCTAGGTGATTTTTGTAATAAAGCGGAGTTTGTTTTGCAAAAAGCAGGCTCTGCTTTTCTATTTTTCTTAAATCTTATATACTTGTTTCCCTCGGGGTGTAGCGCAGTTGGTAGCGTGCTTGTTTCGGGTACAAGAGGTCATGGGTTCGAATCCCGTCACCCCGACTCGAGCTTAACAAGCAGACGAAGTCTGCGAAGTTAAGCGAGAGCCACAAGGCGGCTTTAGCCGCCGAAGTGCCAAGTTTAGAAAATCAAAGCAAATAACAGCGTGCAGTATGAAAATAAAACATACGGGGCTGCGACGTTAAGCGCACCGAACTTAACAAGTGAAACGAGGTTAAGTGAGGCCAACAAGCCGAAGGCGACGTTAGAGCCAGCCGCTGGCTTGATTAGCCGACGCCACTTCTGCTACGGGCTTCACAAATAATTTCCTGCAACTTTTTTCTAAAATTTACGATATATTTTTGGTAAATATGGGTATTATTATAAACAGGATCACAAGTTTAAAAGGATGGTTATATGTTTAATAAAATTCTGTCCGAAAGCAAGATAGATTTAAACCAAGGGTCATTACTGGAGATATATAGAGGAGAAAAATATTATTTTTCTACGGACACTATTCTAAATATTGAGACTGATCAAATCTGCAAAGTGTTTAATCCGGGTTTTGTCCGGAGCAGTGAGCGGTACACCTTAGGGCGGGGCGGCTGGCGCAATTTTATTACTAGACTGCACACGATGAATGTTCAGACCAGAAGAGATGCCGATCCGGAAAAGCCTGAGGAATATGCTTTTTCCAAATTTGCGGAAATAGATGCCAAATATAAAAATACTATTCGCGGCCAATGGATATACCTTGAGGAAAATATACGCTGGTATCAGAGTTTGGACAGTGAAGTGCGTTTTCTGGAAATCCCTTCTAAACTCAATCCCGGGCAGCATTTGCTGTTTATAGTTTTAGGCGGTATTCCTCAGCAAGGTGTGCCGAGGTCGGAATGGGAAGAGTCAATATTGCTTTTACGCGCCGATAAACCGTTTGATCTAGAAGCTAATTCTGACCTGCGTCAGAAAATAGAAGACGCGAGGAAAATAGCTTATCAAGCCTACAACGATAGTCTGAACCAGGGTGTGATCGAAATAAACCTGCCTAAAGCTTACTTTGGCGAAAGAGTGATTTCTGGTAAGGCCTGGATCGAAAGCGAGCTTACTCAGGAAGATATCGAAAATATCCCCGACCATATCAAGCAAAGAGCGGTGGAACATCTTCAGCAGGCGGTAAAAGATTCTTTTCGGTATTACTGCCGGCAGCAATTGCTGCATCTTCCGGACAATGTGCAGATTGATGTAGAAGATTGCTTGGCTAAACTGCTGGACACGGTGGGCAGTACGGTGTCTACGGATGCGGGCAGTGTCTTGCTGCAATATTTAACCGATTATCTCAAAGAAGCAGAGCCCTCGCGGGTCTTTGCGGAAATATTGGTTTTTGCCGATTTGAATAGTAAATTGTTGACAAAATTGTCTGACAACAAAACCCCCTGGGAGACGATTAACACGCTTATTCAAGAATATGAAAATCGAATTGCAAAAATAACGGACACGAAAATCAAAGACGCTGTAGGAATTGCCTTGAACTATTTGCGGTTTATCCGCAGAACATTTGTTTATGGAGAGGAACAACAGATTCGCAATGGTTCTGTCGTGTTTGGACAGGATATATCCAGCACCCAGATTTACAATTATATCGATCACGGCGCTATCCCGGGCGCGGTGGCTCTTGGTTCTTCCGATCAAGCGCACGCCTATATTGTGGCTGAAGGATTGGATTTCCCTTTATTGGTCGGCCTTCCGCCGTCGCTTGTGCAATACATTAGCCGCGGCGCGCAAGTTGCTTTCTATGGCGGCAAACTGCTGATCAATGCTGCGCCGGAATGTCTGGCCGATTTGGAAACGGAAGCCAAGAGAAGCAACAGCCTTTCGGAATATTTTATTCAACAATTTCAAAAAGAGGCTAAGTTGACCGCCGCTGGCCGGCCGGTCAAATTAAAAGAGAATGCCGCCAGCAGCAAAAGCCAGCAAACCGATCAGCAAAATTATGCGGATAATATTGGATTGTTCCGTATGGAATTTGAATTGTCAGACCACAAGCGTATTTTAAACAGCCAGGAATGGCTGGAGATATTCCGCGCGGCGCTGGCCAAACATCCGGGCGGCATCACTTTTCGGACGCTGGATGAAGGCCGGGACAAAGAACCGATTATCGATCTGCCGACGATGCTGCCCGATCGGTCTCTTTATGAATATATTTCTCGAAGTGAAAATCAAACAGTCCGGAACGCGCAGATCGAATATATGCGGGCAATTTTCATGCTGGCCGCGGAACATCCAGAAACGCAATTTGAAATTATTTATCCAATGATTTGGAGCAGGGACGAGTTGAATTATTATCACTCGACTTTCTTTGCTCCGTTGAAAAAAGAATTTCCGCAGGGCCAAGTGCAGGAAGGGGCAATGATTGAGACTCACGGCGCTGTGGCTTCTCTGGAAGCTATCTTGGACGCCGCCGCTTGTGTCAGTATCGGCTCTAACGATTTGACTGCGTCTGTCCGCGGCAAGAAACGTCCAGAGGTCAGTAATTTAGACGGCCTGCATTCAGGCGTGCTGGATACAATTAGTAAAATTATCCAGGCTGCCAACGCCAAAGAAAAACCTGTGGAAATTTGCGGAGAAATAGCCGGCAATCCGGTTATTGCTTGTATTTTGCTGGCATTGGGGCGGGTCGATCTAAGCATGAATAATGAAAGCATTCCTTTTGTCCAGGCGGCTGTGCGGTATTTGGAAAGAAAGAATTTATTCCCAAAAATTACGGAGATGCTGGCACACAGCAAAATGTCCGGCCTGGAACTTTACAACTCTGTGCTGGAATTATTCCGGGACGATATTCATTTGTACAAACTGCTGACGGATAGATATTCTCTAAATCCATAAAACTGGATTGCACTAAAGCCCAAACCACTCCGCCCAGCTCGGGTGTGGGTGGATAAAATTTTTAAGGTCAGTGTATTTAGTGCGTGTGTTAATCAGCGCCACCGCTTCGCCGATCAGCGCGTCGGCGTTTTCAGATACGATAACACAGCCGACGATAACATCTTTTTCGTCAGTATATAATTTTAAAAAACCTTCGGTCTGATTTTCAGTCTGCGCGCGGCCGAGCAGAGAGAGCGGCGTTTGCTGACATTGGCTTGTGTACCGGCCTATGCTGGCAATTTGCGGTGAAGTAAAAATGACACGCGGCATGATGGTTTGGTTTATTACTCGCGGACTTTTTTGCCGTAAATTATCCACTACCGCTAGACCCTGATAGGTCGCCGCGTGCGCGTAAAGCGCCAGATTGTTAAGGTCGCCAATGGCGTAAACGCCGGACAGACTGGTCTGTAGATTTTCGTCAACACTGACAAATCCTTTAGCGGTTTTTTGCACGGCCGGATCTAAAATATAATCAGTGTTCGCGCGGCGGCCGGCGGCCAGCAGACAAATCTCCGCCGCGATAGTTTGTCCGTCATTTAAATAAAGCGTTTTATTCTCGGCTTTTTCAATTTTGCGGTTTAACAAAAACCGGCAGCCGGCGCGTTCCAGGCTTTTTTGCAGCAGATCAACCGCTGCCCGATCTTCCTGCGGCAGAAGTTCCGGCAGGACATCGATCAAAGTTACTTTGCTACCCAGCCGGCTGTATAGATCCGCAAATTCCAAACCGATCACGCCTGCCCCGATAACCGCCAGAGCAGACGGAATAGTTTTATTTTGCAGCAGTTGAATATTGTCCAGCAGCCACTGGCCGTCAGGTTGTAGATTGGGAATTGCGCCGGGCAGCGAGCCGGTCGCCAGAATGATATTGTCGGCCGTGTATTCTGCTGACGTTTCGAGATCAGTCCTTTCGCTGCCTGAGGCGCTCGCCACTCCGCGGGAAGGCGGCGACACCGCCACGACTTTCCCAGGCAATAATTTTGCCGCGCCAAATAATGTTTCTACACCGCTGTCTCGAAGAAAAATTTCAATGCCTTTTTGCAGACGCTTGATCAAGCGGTTTTTGCGGTCAAGCAGAGCGTTAAAATCCAGCTCGGCTTTTTCCACTTTGATATTGAATAAATTCGCTTTTTTAATTTGCTGCAGGAAATGCGCCGCACCGAGCAGAGTTTTTACCGGAATACAGCCGTTGTTGAGACAAGCGCCGCCGAGATGCTGTTTTTCGATCAGCAGGGTTTTCAGCCCTTGTTTGGCCGCGTGAGCCGCCGCCGCATAGCCGCCCGGCCCAGCGCCGATGACAAGGAGATCGTATTTTTTCATAAAAGTTTCAGCAGTCCCTCAAAAATCTTGATCCGCAGTTCAAATTGTTCTTTGGCTGTGGCGAGTAAATTGTTTTCGATCTGTTGTTTGACAGCGGTATTTTCCAGTAATTTGTAAAAAAAATCGCGGACTTTTTCGCGCACAATGATAGCGATGATATTTCTCTGGCGGCCGGAATAAAGCTTTAACAGCAGACGGGTCTTTTTAAAAAGTTCCGGCAAATCTTGTGTGCTGGTGGTCAAATAAGTACGCACGTTAACAGACAAGCGTTCTTCGGTTTTTTCTTCCAGCTCGGCCGGCAGATAAGAACCGATTTGCATAAGCAAAGTGTTCATGGTTTCCGCCGGCAAAGCGGAGATGACCAGAAACAAACCGCTGGCCATATTTTCCGCGCTGATATTTTGGTCAAAGATGCGCAGCGGATTTTCCGCAGTTCTTTCCATAAAAGCTTTTTCGTTTTTTAAACGGGCGGTAGTTTCCTTGAAAGTTTCTTTGATGACGGCCAGATCATTCTTGCCGAAAGCCGCGTCCGCCGCCTCGCCAAAAAAAGAATGTTTAAACTCGCGTACCAATTTTTCGGTTTCAGCGTCGTAAAGTCCGGGTGTGATATTGAGGTTTTGCAATTTGCTCAAAATTTTTACTTTGTAGCCGCCGGTCGTTTTTTGTATGGTGATCGGCGAGCGGCCGATGCCATTGAGCAGAGAAAGAGTTATTAGTATGCAACCCTGCGCGAAACAAACCAACGCGTCCAGGCCTTTATTTTTTTGCCAGGCCTCGCGCGACAGTGCGGTTTTGCCGGCCAGCATTTCCAGAAAAACGCCGCGCTCCGCCGAGCCTTTTTCCCAGAGTTTCTGGCTTTTTTTGAAAAGCAAATCCAGGCCGATTTGCAAGACGGCCAAATCATTTTCCGAACTGAATTTGGTGTTTTCCAGTAAATTTAAAATCTGGCTGGTTTTATCCATAGTTTAACCGGTGGCCTGCAGCAACAATTCATTCAGTTGTTTGGCAAAATCCAGCGGATCGTCGAGTTTGCCGCCGTCGGCAATGACCGCCTGTCCGTACAGCAGTTTGGCAAAGCCGCCCAGTTTTTCCGGCGCGGCGTTTTGCAGTCTTTGGATCAGCGGATGTTCGGGATTTAATTCCAGAATTTTTTTCTGCTCCGGAACTTCCTGCCCCATAGATTTGAACATTTTGCGCATTTGCGGCGACAACGCGCCAGCGTCCGCCGCCAGGCAGCAGGGGCTGTCGGTCAGGCGCGCGGAAAAACGCACATCCTGCACCTGGTTTGACAAAGCGGTTTTCAGATTATTCAGCAGTCCGCCGAATTTTTCCGCCGCTTCCTTTAATTTGTTTTCCGTTTCTTTTTTGTCGCCAAGCTCCAGATCCGCTTTGTCAATAGCCTGTAATTTTTTGCCCTGATATTCGTATAGCTGCGGTATGACAAACTCGTCGACAAGGTCGTGCAGGAAAAGCACTTCATAATTTTTGGTTTTGAACGCGCCGAGATGCGGCGAAGCGAGAGCCTGTCCGCGCGTCTCACTGACGAGATAATAAATATCTTTTTGGCCGCGCGGCATAGCTTTGACATATTCAGCCAAGCTGCAGAATTTCTCCGACTGGCTGGTCGTGAACAGCAGCAAATCCGCGAGAGCGTCTTTGTTTTCGTAATCATAATGCAGGCCTTCTTTGAGCGCCGCGCCAAATTCCTGATAAAACCGCAGATATTTTTCCGGTTCTTTGTCCTGCATGGTTTTGAGTACGCTTAAAACTTTTTTAGTAATATTTTTTTTGATTTTTTCGAGCTGTGTGTCTTCCTGCAGGATTTCGCTCGAGACATTGAGCGGCAAGTCGCTGGAATCCACCACGCCTTTTAAGAAACGCAGATATTCCGGTATCAATTTCTGACAGTCGTGCATGATAAAAACGCGCCGGCCCGGGAATTTAAGCCTTTGGTAATCATCAAAATCGCCGCCTGCTCGGTCGAAGCGGTTTTGGGCAGACCGCCCAGCAAAGTTTCCAGCGTGTCAAAATTTTCTGAACTCAGCTCCAGTCCGTACATCAGCATTTTGGTCGCGCGCGACCGGTTTTCCTGGCTGGGGCGAATGCCCAATTGCAGCAGTTGATTGACAATATCGCGCGGCGTCATGCGGCGGGCGATTGTCGGAAAAGGCTTTAAGGCTTGCTGCTGTTTGGCGTCCTCGACCGCGGCGCTGTCCAGCGCTTTTTGCACGCGCTGCGAACCTTTGACGCCGCCGGTTTGCGCGACATCTCCGGAGCGGTTGACCTGCTGCTGGGTCAAGGCGTTGTTTACGTTTTTATTATAGGCGCTAACTTCGGACATAACTCCCCCTATGGTATATCACCTAATTATACCATAAACGCCGGCTATATATCGTAAACGAAACATTTTTCGGCGCAATTATCTCGGCGCGGGCAGGGACGGCATTCTTCCCATATCTTCTGCGGCAGCAATTCTTTGACTGACGGCTTAAATTTATTTTTGGCGAAAAATTCCGGCGCGTAAGTCAGCGCAAAAACTTTGGGCAGACCCAAAGCTTTGGCCTCGGCTAAACAGCGTTTGACGAGCTTAGCGCCAAAGCCGCGCCTAACGTGCTCCTCCGCCACCGCCAGAGATTTGATCTCCGAGAGCCGGTCAGTATACAGATGCAGCGCGGCGCAGCCGATGATTTTTTTGCCGGGCATTTCCACCGCGACAAAAAAATCCCGCAGATTTTGAATGACCGCGTCCTCGCCGCGCGGCAGCATCAACTCTTTTTGCGCGTAAAAATTGACCAGCGCCAAAATACCGGCCGTGTCTTTGATCGTCGCTTTGCGCACTATAATTTTGGACATGAAAATATCTTAACATGAACGCCGGCGGAAAGAGAAAAGGGCTAGCTTGTTTTCATTATATAAATAACTGCGTAATAACCCGGCGCGGTATTTACAGCAAAAGTATCTCCTTTACCAGAGATGTTGCTGCCGCCGGTTTCGCTGATAGCGCCGGAGGGTGTCATAGAAAAACTAATCTTCAGACGATCATCATTTCCCGAATTGTGATGGCTGTTGTTGGTATTGCTAATTTGTTCAACCTTAAAAATAGTACCATTGTATGTTGCATGATTCCCGGTATAAACTCCAATCAAATCTATAGAATCACTTGCCGTATCTCCACTAAAAGTATGGCTATGCCGAGGCATATGTTTGGTCTCTAAAGTTACGCTCTGGCTGTCCGCGCCGCCAGTGCTGCCAGCCGGATATTCCGCGCCGCGCAGAAATCTGCCGACCAGATTCGGCGTGTTGTTCGTGCCGTCGCAAACTTTCCAGATTGCCTTAAAAGCGCTGTCTTTTGCGTCCCAGGCGTCTTTACTGAAAGCTAATATCGTGCCCTTGGGAAAAAATCCCAAATTCG
>BGZN01000063.1 GCA_003864455.1 Candidatus Termititenax aidoneus
GTTCCGCAGGAAGCAATTTCATGTACAAACCTTTGACTGTTTCTAATTTCAGCAAATCACCGTCTTTATTCAGGAATACCGGAACTTCATTTCTATGTTCATACATAATCCTGCTGGTCGCCAAAGTCTGAATCGCGGCATTGGTGTTCCAGTCCGGGTATAAATTTCTATTTTGAGATGTAGCTAAATCTGCATCTTTCAGCATTGCCACTTCCGCTTGGTCAACGCCAATCCCGCCTGGCGAGCCAAAAATACCACCCTTAATATCACTGTCAGTACGCGGCGTGGATATTTCAGCATATTCAACGTCGCGCTCTAACATATAACCATAGGCAGCCAGAGGCAGATAAATACCTACCAGATCATCGGCGTTCGCCTCATAAGTGTACTTGACACCGGCTTCCTCCATCTCCGCACCCAAATATCTATAAACAATATCCTCCATATTACCGTGGCCAACCGGATATGTTTTTCCCGACACAGGCTTGCCTGTGGCCGCTTCCACCATCAAGCTCTCATCTTGCACAATGAAACGCAGGTATTGGAGAGCTTCCGGATAATAAGCGGATATATAACTGTAGGAAAGCTCTTTAGATTTTTCATTGCAAACCAAAACAACAGTCCTTTGATTTTTAAGAACATCCTGGGCAATATTATCAATATTTTTAGGCGTATCCGGTGTGCGAGGGTCATCGCCAGCCCATTCATCGCGCGGCACCAGCGGAATATCCGCTTTGGTCCAGCCTGACGGCAGCTTGTAGGAACTGGCCGCACCGCCATTCAATAAAAATGTCCAGATTTGACCTAAAGCAGCCTTGGCTACCTCTATATAATGAGCTTCATTAGGACGAATATCCACGGCATAATCTATGACATATTCCTCATTAATTGGCGGCAAGTCTTCGTCCAAATTAATCTTTGTAACAGCGCGATCTCTTGTTAAATAAGCTTTATATAATTCCAGATTGGCCGCTTCTTGTTCAGGAGTAATATTAGGGAATTGTTTGCGTAATTCCTGTCTCATATAATCGAACTTTTGTTCAATAGAGTTGTCCACAGAAAATTCAATGCCTCCAATATTCTTACAATTTAACATACCTAGCTCCTTATTTTTAATTTTAGCAAACCCTAAAAAAGCTTGCTTAATTATATCGTAACTTTCAAAAAACCGTCCCATTTTTTGCTGTATTTTCGCTCTATAAAATACCCATATTTTAAACTAATATACCTTTTTTTACAAAATTATTCCTGCGCAACTCGCACGCTGCGGCTTATCTATTGTGTTTTAGGCTTTTTTATAGTAAAAAAAGGCATTGATCTTGGGGCTGTAGCTCAATTGGTAGAGCGCCACAATGGCATTGTGGAGGTCGACGGTTCGACTCCGTTCAGCTCCACCAAGTTTCTTAACACACAATTTGTTGCTTGGCACAAAAAGCAATTAGATAGTATCGAGGAGCACGAGCGCGTCAGCGCGAAGTTCTCCGTTCAGTTCCACTTTGCGCCCCTGCGCAAAGTATTAAATCGCGCGCATAGAAAACCGCGCGATTTATCACTCGAACTTCACAAGCGCCGAAGGCGCGACGTGAAGTGAGAGCCACAAGCCGCCGTAGGCGGCGAAGTGACAAGTTTATATCACGAAAATAATTTGCGTTACATGCGAGAGCCAGCCGCTTCGGACACTGAGCCCGTCGAAGTGTCCGAGTCACTACGCTTCCTTCGACCCCTTCGACAGGCTCAGGGGACGCAGGGAGCGCGGGGGACGCAAAGAGTGTCGCCGTGACGAGTTCACCTAATAAAATTCGTGGCGATTTTTGTTTCTTCCGCCGGCAGCGGAACTTTGGCCTGGCGGCCGGCTTCCTGGCAGCGCAGAAAAAACGCCAGGTTGCGCGCCAGCGTGCGCATGGTTTGCAAACCTTCCAAATCTTTTTGCACATCTTCCGGTGTGGCGCCGTGCACCATATTCCAGTATTGCGAAGAAATTATCGGCATTTGCATCAGGCCAAAATATTTATTGACCTGATCATAAGTCGCCGTCGTCCCGGCACGCCGCGCCGACACGACTGCCGCGGCCGGTTTCAGATAAAAAGACTTTAAGCCGCCGCAGATATCGGCGTAAAACACTCTGTCCAAAAAAGAAGTCAGCGCTCCCGACGCGCCGGCAAAGTGCACTGGCGTGCCGAAAATAAAGCCGTCAAAATCCGCGGCGACAGCCAGAAATTCATTCACTCTGTCATCAAACACACAGCGTTTTTTCTCCGCGCAAGTCCGGCAGGCGATACAGCCGGAAAGCGGTTTACTGCCGAGCCAGAAAAACTCCGTCCCAATATTTTCTTTATTTAAGGTCTCCGCGATTTCGGCCAGCGCCGTATAAGTACAGCCTTTTTCATGCGGACTGCCGTTGACCAGAATAACTTTCATGCTGGCTTCTCCTTTCTTAAAAAAACTCCGCGAATAATCTTGCGCTCATTCGGCGCGTTTGTCAAAGAAAAGAGGCCAGCCAGTCCGCAATTTCTTTTTGGGCGGAACGCGCGCTGCTCCGGTTGAAAGCTTTGCCGTGCGCGACATTGGCCGACGGCTGCAGCGCGCTAATATCCTGCGCCGCGCTACCCAGACCGCTGCCGCCGTGCGTAATAAAAGGAACGATTGTTTTTCCGGAAAAATCCTGTTCGGACAAAAATGCTTCGACAGGTGTCGCTATCGTGCCGTACCAGCAGGGCGAGCCGAGAAACACGATGTCATAATCCTGGCTTCCGGCAAAACCGTCCTTGATTTTTGGTTTAAAGCCGGCGCTTTTTTCTTTTCTCACCTGCTCCACGATCGCGCTGTATTCCGCAGGGTACGGCGTTACGGTCTGAATTTCAAAAATGCCGCCGCCGGTCAAATCCTGGAGCGTCCTGGCGATCTCGCGTGTGTTGCCGGAATGTGAATAATAAACCACCAATATTTTGGACATTTTTTCTTTCCTTTCGTTTGGGGACACAGTTTGCGCTAAAATTATTCCGGTCAAAACCAATAAAACAAACACTATCCCTAATATTTTCCGCATAATTACTCCTTGATTTTTATTTTTCGGCCAAATATTCTGCATCGCTTACCTGCTCCAGCCAATCGACGTTTTGGCCGTTTTTGTACGGAGTAATAGCTACATGCGTCATGGCGGAAGCGGCCGTCGCTCCGTGCCAATGCTTAACACTGGGCGGACACCAAATCACATCGCCAGCCTTAAAAGCCTCCTTTGCTCCACCCCAAACCTGTGTCCAGCCTTCGCCTTTTTCCACAAGCAGAGTTTGTCCAGCCGGATGTTTGTGCCAAGCCGTGCGCCCGCCAGCCGCAAATGAAACTCTGGCCAGCGACAATCCGTTGCCGATATTTCCGGCGGTCAGCAAATCCACCCTGACCTTGCCGGCAAACCAGTCGGCCGGGCCGTCCTGCGGCGCAGGACTTCCTCCTCTGACTATCGTCGATTTTTCTCTTTGTTCAGACATATTCGCCTCCTCTCCTGCTTTACATCCGCCCAAAACACAGACTAACAAAACAATTATTCCTGCAGACAAAAATTTTTTTCTCATTGATACACGCTCCTTTCTGATTTTTGAGATTGACCAAGAATAATATACAGATTAGAGTTAACTCTAAGTCAATAGCGAAAAGGAGTTCGGGTTGTGTACACTATCAGCGCGGCGGCGGACGGCTCTCAATTGACAGATCAAGTCCTGTAAGTTACAAATATTCAATGTCCTTAAATTTAACCGGCAAAAAACTTTTTCTTTTTGATTTTGACGGCACCCTGGTCGACACCTCGCAGGGTATTATGGCTTCGCTCAATCACACGCGTGAACATTATGGGCTGTCCGCTTTGACTTTTGAGCAGGCGCGGCAGGCCATAGGCCGCGGCCTCGAAGTCATGCTGACCGACACGCTGTCCGAACGGCCGGATATCGAACGCGCGGAAGCCGCGCAGATCTACCGCGCGCATCACGAAACACACATGTACACCGGCCTAAAATTTTATCCGGGACTGCTGGATTTTCTGGCGCGGCTGCGTCTGCAGAAAAAACTGTTGGGCATTGTTTCCAACAAACATAGTTACTTTATTGCTAAAATTCTGGCCAAATTATCCTGCCCCGTAAGTTTCGATATTATCGTCGGCGCGGACACTTTGCCGGAACACAAGCCCAGTCCGCGTCCTGTGCTTCACGCCTGCGCGCAGCTTGGCCTAAATCAAACAGAGGCGGTTTTATTTGGTGATTCGATTTACGACACGCAGGCTGGCAGGCAAGCCGGAGTTTTCACTATCGGCTGCGCCTGGGGCTTTAACGGCCTCGAACCATTCCAGGCCGAGCCGCCGGATTTTGTGATACACCATATTTCCGAAATAATTATTTGACATTTCCGCGCTTGTTTCTTTTAATAGTAACATGAATGACCGGCAGGAATTGCAGGAACTCTGCGGCGTATTGACTAAATGCGGACGGAAACTTTTAACGGAGTTTTTACACGATATTCTCACGCCCAATGAATTGCGCGAGCTTTGCCAGCGCTGGCGTGTCATCAAATTGTTGGCCGCCGGCCAAACCCAGCGCGAGATCGCCAAAACTTTAAAAACCTCGCTGTGCAAGATCACGCGCGGCTCGCGCGAACTCAAAAAGAAAAACAGTTCTTTTTTACAGGTCTTGCAAATCCACGCCAAAAATTAAGCTTTTAATAATTTCTTCGCCTGCAAAACCGCCGCCGCCGCGTCCGCCGTGTGATGCGCGCCAAATTTGCCGGCAAATTCCGGCGTTACCACCGCGCCGCCGACCATTACGGGAATATCGATATTTTGCTCCAGCAGTTTGGCCTTGACCTCTTTCATTTTGAGCATCGTCGTGGTCAGCAAAGCGCTCAATAAAATAATATCGGCCTTGCGCTCCAGCGCCGCCGCGACGATCCTGTCCGCCGGCACATCTTTGCCAAGATCGATCACTTGAAAGCCGTGATTTTCCAGCATCATCGCCACGATATTTTTGCCGATGTCGTGAATATCGCCTTCGACCGTACAAATAATCGCCGTGCCGACCGGCGCGCTGCCGGATTGCTGCATCAAGGGTTTGAGATAGGTAAAAGCCTTTTTCATCGTATTGGCTGAAGCGATCATTTGCGGCAGATAGTATTTGCCGGCCGAATAATATTCGCCGACTTTTTCCAGCGCCGGCAGCAATTCTCGATCCAAAATTTCCTGCGGCTTTTTTTTCTCCAGAGCGGCTTTGACCAAATCCAGCACAGCCGCTTCATTGCCTTCGATGATTGTCTCGTAAATCGAAAGTTCTTTGGCCGCCGATTTTTTTAAAGCAGGCGCGGCTTCTGGCGCGGCGACTTGCGCGATGTACTGGGCGGCGTTGGGGTCTTTTCCTAAGATCACCGTTTCAGCCAACTGCTCCGCATGGGTATATTGGTCGATCTGCCGGTAGGTCGCCGCGCTCAAGATAGCCGCTTTCAATCCGGCTTCCGCCAATAATTTAAGCAAAACATTGTTGATATTTTTGCGCTGCGGCAGGCCAAAAGAGGCATTGCTTACGCCCAAGGAAGTATGCCAGCCCAGTTTGGTAAGCGCTTCGGTAGTTTGCAGCGTTATCAGCGCGGCCTGCGGCTCGGAAGCCAGAGTCATGACCAATCCGTCAAAAAAAACTTTGTGTTCAGGAAAACCAGCCGTGCGTAAATATTCGATTATTTTTTTAGCCACAGCCACTCTTTGCTCGGCCGTATCCGGTATACCCCGCTCATCAAGCGTCAGCGCAATCAAAGCCGCTCCGTAACGTTTGGCCAGCGGAACAATCTTTTCCAAAGAACTCTGTTTGCCGTTCACAGAATTGATCAGCGCAATACCCGGATAATTTCTTAAAGCGGCTTCCAGCACAGCCGGATCGTCAGAATCCAGACAAAGTGGTTTATCTGTAACCATAGTCAAGGTCTGCACGCATTTTTGCATTAAGCGCGCCTGGTCTAACTCCGGCACGCCGACATTGAGGTCCAGCAAATCCGCCGCGCTCTGCTCTTTAGCCTGTTCACGCAAAAAATTCTCCTGACCGGCTTTTAATTCCTCGGCAAATTTTTTCCGCGCGGTCGGGTTGAGACTCTCGCCGATTTTTAAAAATGGTTTTATTTCAGATAAACGCACTACCCGGCTGCGGCTGGTAAAATAAACTTCCTTTTTGGAGCTATCAGAATTATGATATTTTATGGATATTTTTTTGATAGCCTCAGACAACACAGCGATATGCGCCGGTGTCGTGCCGCAGCAGCCGCCAAAGATTTGCACGCCATACTGCGTCAGCTCGGCCATAATTTCCGCAAATTTTTGCGGCGTCATAGTGTAAGCCAGTTTATCGTTAATTAATTCCGGCAGGCCAGCATTGGGCATAACCATTAGCGGCAGGCCAAGCGCGCCCAAATCCTGGTAATATTTTTTGTACAGGCCGACCACGCCTTCCGGCCCGATCGAACAATTTATAGACAAGACGTCCGCGCCCAGTTCGCGCAAAGTTACGCCGGCGGTAAAAATATCCGTACCGGTCAGCGTGCGCCCTTGTTCATTGTAGGTCAGCGAACAAATGACCGGCCGGCCGCTGGTGTCTTTAAGCGCCAGCAGCGCCGCACGCATCTCCTGTATATCGCTGATAGTTTCGACGATAAATAAGTCCACTCCAGCTTTTTCCAGAGCCTCTGCCTGCGCGCGATACGACGCATAGGCTTCCTCAAAACTCAAAGCGCCGAGCGGCTCTAACAATTTGCCGGTCGGTCCCAAAGAACCGGCGACAAAACGCGCGCCGGAAGCGCGGGCATTTCGCACCGCGGCTTGATTAAATTCCTCCAGCCTGTTCGCTAAACCCAGTTCCCGCAATTTGCTCAAGCTGGAATTAAACGTGTTGGTTTCCA
>BGZN01000064.1 GCA_003864455.1 Candidatus Termititenax aidoneus
ATAAGTATACTGCATGTTTTAATTCGTAACAATTATTCATTCTTTTCGGGAATTTTGCGCAACCGGCGGCATTTGAATCGCTGCCGCCGGCTTTTTTAGTAAATTACCAGCCTTTGCCGCCGCCGTCAAAACCGCCGCGGGAAGCGCGGGGCTCTTGCGGACGGGCTTCGCTGACCTTGATGTTGCGGCCGTCAAATTCTTTGCCGTTGAAAAGTTCGATTGCTTTAGCGGCTTCCTCGGGGGTGGACATTTCCACGAAACCAAAGCCTTTGGATCTATTGGTCGCTCTATCGATGATAACTTTCGCCGAAACAACCGTTCCAGCCGCGCTAAAACCTGCTTTTAGCGAATCGTCGGTGGTGGCATACGCCAGACCGCCTATGTATAATTTTTTTTCTGCCATTTCTTTCTCCTTTTAACTTAAAAATTTCTCATGAGTTATAAACGCTTAACTCTTAACTTACAGATTCAAATGTAAGGGAATAAAAGTAAGCAACTCATGCGCACTTAATATCATAGCACACCTTTATTTTTTGACAAGAGCCGCAGCCAAAAAAAATCCTGCAACAAGCGGCGCGCGCTTACGATAAATTTATAAGGGGAAGGGCTTGGAGTGTGTTATGTTAAAACTACTAGCCTTATTGCTTATTTTGCCAGCTCTGGCTACGGCCTCAGTTTCCCGTCTGTACGTCGGCGAAAACGAAGGGCAGCCTATGGCGGGCGTGGACACGCGTATTAATTTCGGGCCGTTTTTCGTGGGCGGGGATATTAAGACTATGATCCGCCAGACTGTAGTCAATAGAGACAACAAGGTCGTCGGTTTCCTGCCAGACCGCACTGATTATAAAACTTCCGCCGGCATCGAATACGGCAACTTTGAACTGGAGTACGCGCACACCTGCTATCACCGCGTGATTTCCAACAGCGATTTGGCTTTTTACGAAAACAATGTTAATCCGGGAGATACGGACACGATAGCTGTTAAAGTAACATTTTAACCGAGTTTAACAAGCAGCGGCGAAATAAAAATCATCCGGCGCTAAGACTGCCCGTATTGACCGAAGGGTTTTCCTCGGACAAAAAACGTTTTTCGCGCGGCGGCGATTGCGCGGCCTGCTCCACAAAAATATGCCGCTTGATATGTTCGAGATAATCCGGCACATTTTTGATGCCGTCATAAGAAAACAAAACCACGCCGCGCAAATATTTGTAATCCATTTCTCTATGCGCGCGGCGCAAAAATTCCACATCGGACACTATCGCGTCAGCCGAGCGTCGCCAAGCGCCCAGGCCGACAAAAACCGGAACACTGTGCTCGTCGGCCAATTCCGCGGCGCGAACAATTTGTTTTTGTACTACTCTGGCATCGCGGTCGTAAATCATCGGCGCTATCGCGTCAATATAGCCGCCGCGCATCCACGCCGCCCAGTCCTGAAAATTATTTTTGGCCGCGCTGTCCGGATCAGGCAGCACCGCCGCGGTCAAAATAACCTTTGGCGCGGCTATAGTCAGCTCATAAAAAAGGCCGCGCACCAAACTATTGATCGACTCGCGCCGCCAGTCGTCCCAGCGCAGCATTTTTTGTTGATACTCTTCCGCACCGAATAAACGCAGCGCGACTTCTTTATTTTGATACAACGCCAGAGGGTCGACGCCGTACAGCCGTTCAAAAGTCCGCTGCGAATACTCGGTAAAACCAGCGCCGGCGCCCGGATAACGCACATAATCAAGATGCACGCCGTCGACCGCATAATTGCGCGCCACTTCCAGATAAATAGATTTTAAATATTCACGCGCTTCCGGTATGGCTGGATCGAGATATTTATTGCGTCCGTCGCCGCGCAAAGCCATGATCCACTCAGGGTGTTTATTGACCACATGCTCCGGCGACACCGGCAACTCTAGGTCAGACCAAACGTACAATGTGTTGATCCAGGCGTGCACACTGATTTTATATTTTTGGGCTTCGGCCAAAATCATAGCCAGAGCGTCATGACTGACTCGCGTGTCCTTCGGCAGAATTTTAGATTCGTAAAAAGCCGTGCCGCGGCCGCAAACCTGCACAAATAAAGTGTTGAAATTAGATTCCGCAGCGCGTTTGACCAGCGCCGGAATATTTGGCGTGTCAACCAACTCAAAACGGGTCACCCAGAGGGCGCGGGTTTCGGCGAAACTGGAATCCGCGGCAGTTTTGGCGCGAGTTTCGGCAGAAACAACAACAGTCAACAACAAACAAAATATTATAAAAATTTTGCGCATCAAAATCCATTATAACACTTAATCAAATTCCACCGCTTCGTCGGCCGTCGGCGCGGTTCTGGCACGCTGCAAGGCCTTGATTTTCAGATCGACTTTATCCGCATTGGCCGGCGATTTCAGCTCCGTGTATTGATCTTTGATGCGCTCCAGAGCATGCGCATTGTCCGAGACCAAAGCTTCGGCCAACTGTAGTTCTTTAATAGCTTGCGTGTTTTTATTCTGCTTGGCGTACAATCCGGCTTGATAAAAATGAATATAGGGGATTTTCAAGCCCGGATTCAATTTTTGGATTAAAAACGCGCGGTCATACTCAGCCTGCGCTTCGGCATATTTTTGCTGCAGTTCGTAAATTTCCGCGGTGAAAAGATAGGGCAACGGCGACTGCGGATTTTGCGCGCTGATTTGCCGGTAAAGATTCAAAGCTTTGTCCAGCTCGCCCTGCATTCTAAAATCGTAGGCTTGAAACGGCGGATAAAAAATTTCTGTCTTGTATTCGGTTTGCAGTTTATTGTAAAAACGCTGCAGCGCAACCTGCTGTTTTTGATTGAGCAGTTGCTGCTGTAGTTCTTTTTCATCTACATCGAGCGGTATTTCCTGCTGCTCGATTTCCTCGGTCTGCACAATGTGGTAGCCAAACTGCGTTTTGAATGGTTTGCTGATTTGGTCTTTTTCCAGATTGAACGCCACGTCCTCAAATTCCGATACCATCATATTCACGCCAAACCAGCCCAACTCACCGCCGCGCACAGCGCTGCCGGTGTCGTCGGAATATTCCCGCGCCAGCTCCGCAAAATTTCCGCTGGACATCAGTTGATCGTAAACCTCGGCGGCCAGGTCGCGCGCGAGTTTCTCGCGCTCCGGATCAGTCTTGTCCGTCCAGCCCGAGCGGTTAAAAGAAATCAAGATGTGCCGCGCGCGGACTCTTTTGTATTGATTTTGCACGTCTTTGTCGGACACGACCACCGAGCGTTTAATGCTGTCGTCGATTTTGGCCAGCGTCAACTGCTGGCGAATATCCCGCTTCAGATCTTTCAATTTGAGGCCGTTCGCTTCCAGTAATTTGTTTAGTTCGTCATCGCTTTTGAGTTGATAGGCGTTTCTTAGCGCTTCGATCTGCTGATTGATCTCAGTGCGGCTGACTTTGATTTTCAGTTGTTTGGCGTAGTCCAGTCTCTTACCGGCGTCGAGAGTCTGCATCAACGCCGCATAACCGACGTACGCATCGATCTTGGGATCGATCATATCGCTCTGTCCGGCGCTGCGAAAACTGGCGATGCTGCTATTGTAGGCGCGCAGGAAAAATCTCGCGTCAATATCCTGTCCGTTGATAGTCGCCAGCGTATTGGCATTGCGCGCTTGCTGCGGAGCACTCGTATCCGCGCCGCGCCGCCGGCCGGTGCAACTCACCACACCAATCGACAGTACAAAAGCCAGCACTAAAAGCCAAATTATTTTATCCGCGTGTTTCCGCATGAAATTCAGCATAGAAACTCCCCTTCATTTAAACTAATTCTAAGTATACACTATTTTAATTTTTCCTTTAAGAATTATTCCGCTTTCAAAGAGCGTGACACCGACACATAACCGCCCAGCCAGCCCAGAAAAACTCCGGCGGCCAGCAAAAGCAAAAAGACCAGATTGACCTCACCAGTTTTTAAATTCACCGGCACGAACGGCATAATTCTTTCCATCTGCAGAATAGCCGCGCCATAACCGGCTTTCAAACTCCCGATGGCCACCAGCGAGCCGAGCAGACCAATCAGCATGCCTTCGACAATAAACGGATATTTGATAAAGCTGCGCGACGCGCCGACCAGCGACATGATATTGATCTCATTTTCGCGCGCGACGACAGTCAGGCGTATAGTATTGACTACGATCATCAGTGTCGAAGCGATCAGCACCAAAATCACAATCGCGCCGCCGGTGGTCAGCACTTTGATCAGCAGAGCCAGACGCTCGGCCAACTCGCCGCCGTAACTCACATCCTCAATATTATCCAGCGCGCGCAGCTTGTTGGCGACCAGATTGATATAAGACAGATCGCGCACTTCCACTTTGAAAGAATTTGGCAGCGGATTGTCTTCCAAAAAATCGTCCAGCTGCAAATTGGCATGTGTTTCTTTAAATTGTTTCCAGGCGGTTTCTTTGGAAATGAACTGCACTTTTTTCACGCCGTTCAGACCGGAAATTGTCATATTCAACAAATCCAAATCGTTGCTGTTGGCGGCTGGTCTGGCATAAGCCATGATGTCCAGCCGTGAATTTAACGCGCCGAGCAAATTGTAAAAATTAAAAAAGACCAGCAAAAAAATCCCGAGAACGAACATCGCCAGCGCGATAGTGCTCGCCGCCAGCAGCGACATCAGTCCGCCGCGCGTAATGCTTTGCCAGGCTTCGCGGCTAAAATAACCCCAGCGCCTAAGCATCGGTGTATTTCCCCAGCATGTTGTCCTCCACGATGCGTCCGGAGGACATTTTGATTACACGTTTGCGCATTGTGTCCACCACATTGCGGTCGTGCGTGGCCACCACAACGGTTGTTTTGCGTTGCTCATTGATCAAATCCAGCAGCCGCATGATCTCCCACGAAGTGTCCGGGTCGAGATTGCCGGTCGGTTCGTCGGCCAGCAAAATGCGCGGATTATTTACCAGCGCGCGGGCAATGCTGACTTTTTGCTGTTCGCCGCCGGACAGCTCGGCCGGCTTGCAGTCTTTTTTGCGCAAAAGCCCGACCAAATCCAGCACCTGCGGCACTTGTTTTTTGATTTTTTCCAGCGGCTTGTCCAGCACTTCCATAACATAGGCCACATTCTCGTAAACAGTTTTGTATTTCAATAATTTGTAATCCTGAAAAATCACGCCGATACGCTGGCGCAAAACCGGAATCTGCCAGCGGCGCAGATTGGGCACTGAGAGATCATCGACCAAAACATCTCCGCGAGTCGGCAGTTCGGCGCGGTAAATTGTTTTGAATAAAGTGGATTTGCCGGCGCCGTTAGGCCCGATCAAAAAAACAAACTCGCTTTTGCCAATTTGCAAATTGATATTGTTGAGCACCGCGTTGTTGCCGTAAAGTTTGTAGAGTTTCTCCGTGCGGATCATGCCACTATTAGCTTGACTTCGCGGGCAATATCTTCGGCGGTCAAACCATGATACTTCAGCAATTCGTCCGGCGCGCCGGACTGACAGGGTTTGTTGACGCCCAAAATTTTTATTTTGCAGGGATAATCCGCCGAGACGCTTTCCGCCACCGCCGAGCCTAAACCTCCGATTATGCTGTGCTCCTCACAGGTTACGATTTTGCCGAATTTTTTGGCCGTGTCCGCCAGCAGGTCTTTGTCTATCGGCCAGACTGAAGCCATATTTATCAGGCGCACGGAAATCCCGTCCCTGGCCAGCAGGTCGCAGGCTTTGTCCGCCTCATAAACCATAATGCCGCAAGCCACAATCGCCGCGTCCTGGCCTTCGCGGATAATCGAACCCTTGCCCAGACGAAAATCACATTTGCCGGGCGCGTAAAAAGCCGGAGTCGCCGAACGGCTCAAGCGCACATAAAAAGGCCCGTCACTCGCGGCCACCTGCCGGACAACCATTTTGGTCTCCTCGGCGTCGGCCGGCACGATCACGCGCAGATTGTAACAAGAACGCATAAGCGCGATATCCTCAACAGCCTGATGCGTCGCGCCGTCCTCGCCGACTGTTACGCCGGCATGACTGGCCACGATTTTGACATTGAGGCGCGGATACCCGACCGTGTTGCGGATTTGCTCCCAGCAGCGCCCCGTCGCAAACATGGCAAAAGTGCTGGCAAAAGCGATTTTGCCGGAAACCGCCAGTCCAGCCGCCAGGCCAATCATATTTTGTTCGGCAATGCCGGCGTTAAAAAACCGGTCAGGAAATTCTTTGGCAAACCAGCCGGTGCGCGTCGAGCCGGAAAGGTCGGCGTCCAGCACCACAATATCGGGATTTTCTTTGCCCAGTTCGACTAAAACTTTGCCATAGGCGTCTCTAGTTGCGGCTTTTTCGGCCATTAAAGCTGCGCTCCTTCCCGGACTTTTTCGATAACATAAGAAACTTCCGCATCAGTCAATTCCGGATACACCGGTATGGAGAAAATCTTTTGGGCTATGCTCTCCGCGACCGGAAAAGAGCCGGCGGGTAAATTCAAATCCGCAAACGCCGCCTGCAAATTTAGCGGTATCGGATAATGCACAGCCGTGCCGATGCCGTTATCCTTGAGATATTTTTGCAGGGCTTCGCGCTTGTCCGCCAGCAAAGCGTATTGATGATAAATGTGATTGCCGTAATTTTTCACCAGCGGAATCCGGAGGCCGGCCACGCCCTGAAAAGCCGCGTCATAAATTTTGGCGATCTCCTGGCGGCGTTTTGTCCACGCGGCCAATTTCTGCAATTTGAGACGCAAAATGCAGCATTGTATTTCATCAAGACGCATGTTGTAGCCGATAGTCTCGTGTTTATAAGTTTCGCGCATGCCGTGCGCGCGCAAGATACGCACTTTATCGGCAATTTCGGGATCGTTGGTCGTGACCGCGCCGCCTTCGCCGCAGCCGCCCAGATTTTTGGTCGGGTAAAAACTGTAACACTCCGCCGTCAAAAGACCGCCG
>BGZN01000065.1 GCA_003864455.1 Candidatus Termititenax aidoneus
GCTAGATAGCAATCGCGTATTTTGGAAACTATCGGGTGGCCGGTGTGGTCGAGCGACACTTCATTGGCCGCGCCAGTGCCGCCGTAAAGCCCGTCGATAAAATAACCGCCGACAATATGATACGGATCGCGCAGCAAATTATTGTAAATCGAAACTGACGACGCCGTCGCCGAAGTTTTGATGCCCACCGGCACGCGGAATTTAAACGCGGCGTTCATGGACAAAAACATTTTCTGCACGGACTCTTCAATAGAATACAAACCCTGATGATTGGGCGGCGAAAGCAAATCGGATTTCGGCACGCCGCGTATCGCTTGAATATGCGGCGCGACTTTGGCGGCCATCAGCAAACCGCCGTCGCCGGGCTTCGCGCCCTGGCCGATCTTGATCAAAATGCCGGCCGGGTCTTCCTGCATTTCCGGCATAGCCTTGACGATGCGATTCCAGCCAAAATGTCCGGAAGCGATCTGCAAAATCATGTATTTCAAATATTTGGATTTGAGCAAACGCAGCGGCATGCCGCCCTCGCCGGAACACATGCGCACGGGCAGATTGTATTTTTCATTGAGACAGGCCGCGGCCAGACAGAGCGCTTCCCAGGCGCGCGGCGACAGAGCGCCGATAGACATATCGCCGAAAATCAGCGGATAAATCCAGCGCACCGGCGGCAGAGCTTTGTCGAGATTTAATTTGCCGTCCTTGCTGACCGAGAGCGGCATTTTGTCCGCAGGCAGGATGCGGCCAAACGGCGCCAGAATGTCGAAAGTATGCCGTTCGGCGTCCAGCGACGGATCGGTCATCTGGGAAATGCGGCCAACCACAATTTTATCAAAAGTCCGGTCGTCGGCGTTTAGATTGGCGCGGCCGCCGCGCTTGATCGGCGAACCGCCTTCGCGCGCAAAAATTTCCCAGCGGCTGTCCACATTGCGCTGCGGACGGATCGCGCGGTTAGGACAGGTTTTCTCGCAAATGCCGCAGCCCACGCAGTGATTTTGCACTGTGGTTGTCTGTTGAATGACCGGCACGGCGTAACGCTCGCCTTCGACCGGCGTCGGCACAGCGCCCTGCGCGTAAGTGTAACTGCGCGCTTCCACGCCGACCTGTATCGCCTGAAAAGTACAGGCGGCGACGCAACTGCCGCAGAGTTTGCAGCGGCAGGGGTCCCATTCGATCCGCCAGGGCAGATCGTTGGGGGTCAGTTCATTGACGGTTACTGTTTCCACCGCGCTACCTCTAAATTATTGTCGATGACTATCATCTCGCGCTCGTTGGGATAAATGTCTTTTTCCTGATCGCGGTCAGGCAAAATAACATTGAGGCCGCAGACTTCGGAAGAGATCACCACTGTGTCGCCGTCGCTGCCGACCACGACCGGCCGCAGTTTTTTGGAATCGTTAACATTGATGACGCGTCCGTCCGGCAGCACGCCGATAATTGTGTTCGGGCCGTTGATCTCTAGATGCGGCAGAGACTGGCGCAAAGCCAGCAGCACATTTTTGTCCTCGCGCCGCAGCAAATCCTGAAAAGGCAGCGGCGTGATGACGTGTTTATAATATTCCAGCGGCCATTTTAATTCGTGTTGCAAATAATGCAGCGTGTAGAGAAAACACTGCGAGTCCGACTCAAAGCCAATATAGCCGCGGTGCAGCGCTTTTTGAAACTCTTTGTTTTTCACATAAAAAGTATTTTCGCCGTTGGCCAGCGCAGTGTAACCCTGCAGGAAAAAAGGATGCGCGGCATAACGCACAATGGCGTAATTGGTGTTCTGGCGGCACTGCACAGTGATAATTTTCGCGCAAAAATCCGTGTCTTCCTGCCAGAGATTGAAATACAAGCCGATATCCGCCGGATTGCCGATCTCTTTGAGCGTCAGAACATCCGGCCAAAAAGAATAAATAAAAGCGCCGTCGTTTTCCGCAGTCAGCGCGCGCAAAGCCAGACGGGTGTCGGTCAGGAGATTTTCTTTGACGGGCTGTTCGGCGTTTTGATAAGCCGCCGGATAATCGTAAACCTCAAAATTGTAATGCTCCAGCAGCGCGATATCCAAACCGGCCTGCGGCGTGCAGCGCGGCGACCATTCAAAACGCATGGTGAAGCCTTTGCTCTGCATATAATTGTGGATTTTCTCCACGCTGGCCGAATTGCCGGCATAGGACAGCAGCGGCAATTTTTTGTATGGCATGAAAACCCCGCCCAAATCCTGCATAACCATCGCAAAACCCGAATTATCGTGGCCTTTTTGCTGGGGCAGCATCAAGTACAAAACTTTGGACGGATGCGTATATTTTTTGCTCTTTAGCGCGCCGACTCTGCACATAGGTTGGAAATTATCACACCTTGCAGATTTTTTGACAATGCAATTTATTACAAAATCGTAATAAATTTACGCGCCGTGTCCATTTCAATTTCAATTAGTACTCAATCCCCAGCCGCGCGCGCAAAGCCGCATTGTGGTCTTCCACTGCGCCCATCGCGTCAAAGATTTCCCAGAGCTGCATGATGCCAAAAGTCAGCACACCCACGCCAATCTGCACATCTTTTTGCGCCTGACCGCCGTCCGCAGCCTCGGTGTCCACCGGCACTGCGCTGGCCATAAAAACCGGCACGATGAATTTGCCCAGGAAAATCGCGAAACCCCGCGCCGTGTCGCCAGCGTAATTGTGTCCCATCAGCGGCAGAGTCAGCGCCAGAGCAGCCGCACGGTTTTTGTCCAGTTTTTCCAGTTCATAAAGTTTAATTTTGTCATGGAGTGAAAGCGCGTCAAAGCCGTATTCCACAGTTTCTTCTACATACTCGTAGGTATACTCGTCGTCAGCGTCCTCATACTCCGCGTAATCTTCATCTGTATATTCAGAAGCATTTTCCAGAGCCGCGACATATTGCTCCGGCGTATATTTCACACCGCCTTTTTCGACCGCGTCGATCGCTTCGTCGTGAAAAGTAACGTCCGCGTGCCGGCCGGCCAGAACAAAGTCCCCGTCGATCACGTCCAGCGTGCCGGAGAGTGTCTGGCCATCAACCAGATACACCTTATCGGCCAGCAGCGCCGCGCAAATTATAATGAAAAGCAAAATTAATTTTTTCATAACTATCAACTCCTTCCATAAGGAGTTCGTAAGTAACTATAACTTGTTGCAGCGATATTTTGTGGTTTATTTATTTAGTGCCTATGGCCTGTTTATAACCTTTGCCCTATTCTTATTTTCAAATCAGAGCATGATATAATTTAGTCCATGGAAAATAAACTAAAAATATATTTAGATACTTCCGTTATCAGTCATTTGGATGCGCCAGATGCGTCAGAAAAAATGGCGGATACTTTACAGCTTTGGAAAATACTCAAAACTGGCAAACATAAAGTTTTTTTATCACAGACCACTCTTGATGAATTAGCGGCATGTCCTGAACCTAAAGGTTCTCGTTTGGCTGGTTTCTTAGATGAAATTCCGTACACCAAACTACCTTCAAACGATACCGTTATGGCAATAGCTGAAAAATTTATCGACTTCGGAGTGTTGAAACAGAAAAATTATGCAGACTGCCTGCATATTGCAGCGGCCATTGTCGGCGAATGCGATATAATTTTATCCTGGAATTTCAAGCACATCGTTAATCATAAAACAATTGTCGGTGTGAAAGCTGTAACTTTATTAGAAGGCAGACGGGAAATACTAATTTATGCTCCGTCTATGCTGACAGGAGGAGAAAATGATTAACAATATTCCTCAGCCGGAGATAAGCGCTGCTTTTACTATTGAGGATATTCACAAGATCCGAGAATGGAATTATGAACGGCGCAAAAATATGACTGCCGCAGAATGGCTGGCTGATGAAGCCGCTGGTGCGCAAAGAATGTTAGACAAAATTGCGCGAGCGCACAAAAAACAACTTTAAATCCCCCACGGCCGCAGCACGCGGCGCAGCGCGTCCTCGCCCTGCAGGTAAGAAAGCAACACGCCGTAATTGGTGATCGGCACGCCGGCGGTTTCGAGAGCGCGCAGACGCGCCTGTAATTTTTGCGCGGAGATCATGCAGCCGCCGCAGTGAATGATCAATTTGTAGCGCGCCAGATCTGGATTGTCCTGAAATTCGCGGCCAAAATTATGCTCGACCGCTACACCGGCAAAATGCTTGGACAGATAATTGGGTATTTGTACTGTGCCGATGTCTTCGCCGACGCGCGAGTGATTGCAGGCCTCGACGATCAGCACTCTGTCGCCGGAACGCAAAGTCTGGAGCGCCTGCACGCCGTCGGCAAATCTGCGCAAACGGCCGCGGCTGAAATAATTTATCATCGCGATTGAAAACGTAGTCAAGGCAATATCCGCCGGACACCATTTGTGCATTATATCCATCGCCTGCGAGTCGGTGATCAGCGCCTGTGGTTTTTTTTGAAAATTATTTAAGAAAGCATCAAAACGTTTTTTCTCGGCGATTGCTTCGGCGGCGCACGGCGATCTGGCTTGTTTCAAATCCAGACGAAAAGACACCGGATAAGCCCAATGCCGCGTGATGTATTCCTCGGCCATAGCCTGCGGACGCAGGTAGCGGCCGGGCGGCGTCTCCTCGTCCATGGGAATTATCAGCGCATAATATTCGTCCTTTTGCACAAAAGGCAGCAATTCCATTTTGGCGTCTTGGGGAATGTAATTTTTCAAAATAAAATCCAGCAGCGCCGTGCGGCAAGACGAATTGTTGGCGCGCAAAGTAATCTTGGGATAAAAACGCAGCAGCTTGAGTTTTTTTTCCGCGCCGGCTATTTTATTTTCGTCCGCGCCCTGAAATATATTGTAGATGACCAAAAGCTGTTTATCCCAGGCGCGCGCCTTTTCTATAATCTCTGCCTCCACCGCCAGGTCTGCCGCCGCCGGATCGATAAGCAAAAGCGCCAGAGCGCATTCTTTTAAATCATTGAAAGTTTTCCGGCGTTTTTTTGCGCCCAGCGCGCCGCTCTCGTCCAAACCGGCCGTGTCAAATAATTTCACCGGCCCCAGTCCGTGCAGTTCCAGCAGCGCGGTTTTGGTATCCGCTGTCGTGCCCGGCGTAGCGTCTACAATAGAGGTTTCTTGCTGGGTCAGCAAATTCATCACCGAACTTTTACCGGAATTCATGCGGCCAAAAATGCCGATAGGCTCTCTCTCCACCAAGACCGCCATGGACGCAATTATAGCGCATTGTGTTAAAATAAACTCATGCAGGAAGTTTTAACCAAACAATTTTACGGCAACACAGTCAATGAGTATATTTGGTTCGCCGCGAGTTTCGCGCTGTCCATAATCCTGATCTGGGGCTGCAAACAATTCATTTTGCGTTACTGTGAAAAATGGAGCAAGAAACACTCGGCTCTTTTGAAAAACCTCTTTTTTGAAAACATCGAAAAAAATCTGCTCGTGCCGGCTTATTTTCTGGCTTTTTGGCTCAATGTCCAGCGTCTGCTCGTGTCCGAAACCGCGTTGAAATTTCTCAATGTAACGGCCAAAATACTTTTTGCTTATTACGGCATTCGTTTTTTGACCAATTTCGTTACGCCGCTGGTCGAGCACGGCCTTGGCAAAAGAAACACTTTCAATCAAAAGCAAACCGCGACCGTGATCAAAATTCTGCTGCAAATCCTGATCTGGGCTTTGACACTGACTATCCTGCTCGACAATCTGGGCATACGCGTTTCCGCGCTGGTTACAGGATTTGGCATCGGCGGCGTGGCCATCGCGCTGGCCTCGCAGTCTATACTCGGCGACCTGTTCAGTTACTTTATTATCTTTTTTGACCGGCCGTTTGAGCTGGGCGATTATATTGTCGTCGGTGAATTTCGCGGCACGGTGGAAAATATCGGCATCAAGACCACGCGGCTGCGCAGTCTCGACGGCGAGGAATTAGTTTTCTCCAACACCGACCTGACCGGCTCGCGCGTGCGCAATTACAAACGCATGAATCTGCGGCGCGTGGTTTTCCGGCTCAATCTGCCGTATCAGACGCCGCTGGCCAAACTTCAGGAAATTCCGCGGCTGCTGGAAACTATTATCCGCGAGCAGCAGCAGGCCAGTTTTGACCGCGCGCATTTTGCGGAACTGGGCGCGTCAACGCTGATCTTTGAAGTGGTTTACTACGTCTTGAGCAATGATTACAACCGCTACATGGACATTCAGCAGGCGATTAATTTCCGGATCAAAGCTGAGTTTGCCCAAAGAAATATCGAACTGGCTTATCCGGCACAGACTATTTTTCTGCAAAAGGAGAATACCCATGGCTGTTAACAATCAAAAAATATTTATTTTGGCCTGGCTGCAGCGTCTGCTCGGATTCATCGCGGCGCATAAATACTGGGTCGCGCTGGCGGCGCTGTGTCTGGCGGTGCGCGTGCTGGCGCCGACGACTTTTTGGGTCAGCGCGGTAGCGTTTTTTCTTTATTTGCTGATGTATCCGTTCATGGAATATCTCTACACCAAAATCCATTCCCGCCGGCTGGCCGCGTTTTTGAGCATAGTCCTGCTGACCGCTATGCTGATCTTTGTCATCGCGCTGTTTGTGCCGGCGCTGATCATGCAGACGCTGGAGCTGCTCAAAAATTCGCAAAATATCAACGCGCAAATTTCTACCCTGACTATCGAACTGCAAAATAAATTTCAGCAGTTTCAGGAGCTGCTGCCCGCGCAGGTGCAAAGCTCGATACATGAAAATATCAGCCAGTATTTGGTGCTGTGGAGCAACAGTATTTTGAGTTTTTTCAAAGACATCGTCAATTCGCTGTCGCGCACAATCACTTCGGTGCTGCAATTTTTGGTCGCTTATGTGCTGCTGATTTACATGCTGTTTGA
>BGZN01000066.1 GCA_003864455.1 Candidatus Termititenax aidoneus
TCGCGGAGCATTTGCGCGCCGGCGGCCGGTGGGCCGACCTGCCGCAGCCGCCCAACAGTACCAGAGCCTATAAAACGCTCGACAGCGCGCTGGCGGATAGACTGCTCCTGCCGTCCGCGGAAAAAGCCCTGACCGACCGGAAAATTCACGCGGAACATTTTGCGCTGTATTTCCGCGAAGGGCGCAAGAAAAAACCGCGCGTCATTGTCGAGCCGTACAAAGATAGATTTTTGTTTACCACACCGCCGGACAATCTGACCGGACGGGAAGTCGACGAATTGTTTTTTTTGCCTTTTGCCCGCGCGCCGCATCCGCGCTACAAAAATCAAAAAATTCCCTGCTATGATTTTGTGCGTTTCTCCACAATCACGCATCGCGGCTGTTTCGGCGGCTGCGCTTTTTGCGCCATATCCCAGCATCACGGCCGGCAAATCATTAACCGCTCGGAGGAAAGTATACTTAAAGAATTGCGCGAGATCATCTGCCAGGACCCGGATTTCAAAGGCACGATTTTTGACCTCGGCGGCCCCACGGCCAATATGTATGGCATGTATTGTCAGTCCGGCCAAGGGTACGCGTGCGCGCGCGATAGTTGTCTGTATCCTAAAATCTGCCCCAATCTGCACACCGCGCACACGCGGCAAAAATCCCTGCTCGCCCGCGCGCGCAAACTGCCCGGTGTCAAAAAAGTTTTGCTCAACAGCGGTATTCGTTATGATTTAGCTCTGTTAGACCCCGAATATATGGAAACGCTTTTCACGCATCATGTCGGCGGCCAGCTCAGTCTGGCGCCGGAGCATATTTGCGAAAATGTTTTGCAGGTCATGGGCAAGCCGTCTTATAAATTGTATGTGAAATTTTTAAATAAATTTTTGGCGTTCAACAAAGCTCACAATGTGAAACAGTACATCGTGCCGTATTTTATTTCTGCGCATCCGGGCTGCACGCTTCAGGACTCTCTGGAATTGGCGCTGTATCTCAAGGAGCATCATCTCCGTTTGGAGCAGGCGCAAAATTTCACGCCCACGCCGATGACCGCGGCGACCGCAATGTATTACACCGGCCTCGATCCATTCACGAAAAAACCGCTGCCTGTGCCGAAAGGCGAGGAACGGGCATTTCAGAAAGCTTTGTTGCAGCCGCATTTGCCCAAAAACTACCGGCAGGTGGCCAAAGCGCTGAAGCTTTTGCGGCGCGAGGATTTGCTGAAAACCCTGACCCAGCAGAATTAAAATCTGCTTTTTACTTTTTAAATGTCCCCAACCGCAAAGATTGAAGCCGGTGAAAAAACGAACATTTTACGCAGGGCAGGTCGTATGGCAGTGGCCGGCGTCTCGCTTCCGGCGCGGCGAGCAGGATTTTCTTGGCGTAAACATATTTCTCACTGACCAGCAGGTCTTGGAGCGGCGTCTCCAGCACATTGCCAAAATCGCCCCAAATATTCTGACAGCAGCCCAGCAATTTGCCGTCCCAGTTGATTTGCGGCTGCTGCCAGAGCTGATGACAGGCCAGCGCGCGAAAACGGCCGGTCTTTTGCTCCTGCTCGGCGCGAGAAACATATTTCAAGCCCAGTTCGCGGCGCACGGCTTCGGGATTTTTGAGCGGAGAATTTTCCTCATGCGCGTTTAGCTTGGGTTTAAATTCCATATTTAATTCTTCCGCCAGGGCGCGCGCTTTGGCCAGTTCATGTTCATTGTGGCCGAAGACTATAAACTGCCAGCCGAGCTGCGGATACGGCGAATGGTATTGCCGCTTAAACTCATTGAGGATTTTGAGATTGGCGATAACGCGGTCAAAATTACCGCCGCGGCGGTACTGCGCGTAGGTCTCCTGCGACGCGCCGTCGAGCGACACAGAAACATAACGCACTTGATATTTGACCAGCGCTTCTAGAACCTCCGGCTTCACGTTGTTCATATTTGTGCCGTTGCCGGCGGTCAACTCCAGGCCGTGTTCACAGCCGATGCAGAAAATTTCCGCGATCTCGGGATTTAAGAAAATCTCTCCCCAGTTGGAAAGCTCGATTATTTTGAGCCGCGGATTTTGTTCGGCGAATTTCAGAAAATCAGCGGCCTTGAGATAACCCCAGCCGACAGCGTTGCGGCGCGATTCACCATTGGCCGTGTCGCAGCTCACGCATTTGAGCTGGCACATCGTGCAGGCCTCGAAGCGCACTTTCTTTATTTGTTTGTAAGGATGAAAAATTTCGCGGAGCAAATTCATGAGCGTTATTGTACCGCAATTTGACCAGGATAGAAGCTGCTAAATTTGCTGTCGAATTATGCTATAATATTTACAGCAAAAAGGAGCAGTAGGATGCCCACAATTAAACCGGTTTCAGACCTGCGCAATTACACCGAAGTACTGCGCGACATCGCGGTTGACGCGCCGGTGTTTCTGACTAAAAACGGACACGGCCTTTATGCGCTAATGGCTTTGCAGGATTACGAAAAAATGCAGGCGACCAATCAGCTCTTATCCGAATTGGCGCGGGGACGGCAATCCGGCGCCAAAGGCTGGCTGTCTCTGGCCGAAGTAAAAACAAGCCTCGGCCTGACTGAATGACCAAACTGCAAATTGCTCCGCTGGCCAGGCAGGATTTACAAGAGATTCGCCGTTATATTGCCGCGGAGTTAGCCAGTCCGGCTGCGGCGCAAAAGATACTTGCTAAAATCCTATCCCGCATTTCTAAATTGGCACGCTATCCAAAAATCGGCGCTTCTTTAAATTCTATAATCAGGCCGAAGACAGATTATCGTTTTTTAATTTGTGAAAATTACACAATCTTTTACCGCTGCGAAAATAAAACAGTCTATGTCGATAGAGCGCTGTACAGCAAACGTGATTTTATAAAAATTTTATTTGGCGGCACGCCAGCTTAATTTTTCAGCAGTTTATCCAGTATCTGATTGACCAGCTGCGGACTGGCCTGGCCTTTGGTTTTTTTCATTGTCTCGCCGACAAAATAACCTTTGAGCGCGTTTTTGCCGGAGCGGTATTGCGCCAGTTGCCCGGGATTGGCGTCGAGCACGGCCTGCACGATTTTTTGCAGCGCGCTTTCGTCCGTGATTTGCTGCAGACCGCCGGCGGCCACAAGCTTTTGGGCGGACTCGCCGGTCTTTAACATTTTGATAATTAACTCCTTGCCAATCTTGCCGGAAATGGTTTTGTTGTCGATGAGGCCGAGCATCTCGGCCAGATTTTCCGGCGTGAGTTTGGTTTGTGGCAATTCGAGATTTTCAGTCTTGAGATAGCCCAGCACATCGGTGGTCAGCCAGTTGACTATCGTTTTTTTGTCGCCGGCATACAGTTTGGCCGCCGCGTCAAAAAAATCCGACACGGATTTGTCGAGAGTCAGGACACGCGCGTCATAAGCGGAAATACCGTACTCCTCCTGATAACGGTTGATTCTTTGCTCGGCCAGTTCCGGCAGTTCTTTTTGGACCTGCGCTATCCATGCGTCGTCGATTAGCAGCGGCAGCAGGTCTGGCTCGGGAAAATAGCGGTAATCGTGGCTTTCTTCTTTGCTGCGCATAGACACGGTCTTGCCGGCCGCTTCGTCATAACTGCGCGTCTCCTGCGCGACCGTCCGTCCGGCGGACAGGACTTGTTTTTGCCGCTCGATCTCGATCTTAATCGCCCGTTCCACCGCGCGAAAAGAATTCATGTTTTTGATCTCCACTTTGACGCCAAATTCTTTTTGCCCAACGGGGCGAATGGAAATATTGGCGTCGCAGCGTAATTTGCCTTCTTCCATATTGGCGTCGGACACACCGGCAAATTGTAAAATAGATTTTATTTTGTCCAAATACGCGCGCGCTTCGGCGGCGGAGCGGAGGTCTGGCTCGGAAACGATTTCCAGCAGCGGCACGCTGGAGCGGTTGAGGTCGACATGCGAAGCGGTCGCGCCCTCGATGCCTTCCGCGCCCTGATGCACCAGTTTGCCGGCGTCTTCTTCCAAATGCGCGCGCGTGATGCCGATGCGCTTTTCCGCGCCGTCCGGCAGTTGAATATTCACAAAGCCGTTCTGGGTAACCGGCAGGTCAAACTGGGAAATTTGGTAAGCCTTGGGCAGGTCAGGATAAAAATAATTCTTACGGGCGAAAACACTTTTCTTGTTTATAGCGCAATGCAAAGCCAGGCCGCAGCGTATCGCCAGATTGACGGCTTCTTTATTCAAAACCGGCAGCGCGCCAGGCTGACCGGTGCAGACCGGACAGGTGTTGCTGTTGGGCTGTTTGCCAAATTCCGTGGAACAGGCGCAGAACATCTTGCTCTTGGTTTTAAGATGCGTGTGGATTTCCAGACCGATAACTGCTTCGTATTCCGTCATAGGCGTATCCTTTCGAATCGGCTGCCGCGCTCCACCGCGGCGGCGATTTGCAGCAATTTTTGTTCGGCAAATTCTGCGGCGACCAGTTGCAAACCGACCGGCAGGCCGTCAGCCAGACCGCACGGCACGCTGATGCCCGGCAAACCGGCCAGATTGACCGGAATAGTCGCGATGTCGGAAAGATACATGCTCAAAGGATCGTTGATTTTTTCGCCAAATTTAAAAGCGGCGCTTGGGCTCGTCGGCGAAAGCACCGCGTCGTATTTGGCAAAAGCTTTGGCGTAATCCTGCCGGATAACCGTGCGGACTTTTTGCGCTTTGAGATAGTAAGCGTCATAGTAACCGGCGGACAGCGCGTAAGTGCCGAGCATGATACGGCGTTTGACTTCCGCGCCGAAACCTTCCGCGCGGGATTTTTTGAATAACTCCAGCATGTCTTTGGCGTTTTTGCTGCGGTGGCCAAAACGCACGCCGTCGAAACGCGCGAGATTGGCCGAAGCTTCGGAAGTGGCGACCAGATAATAAGCGGCCAGCGCGTATTTAAAAGACGGCATTTCAACTTCTTCGACCAGCGCGCCCTGTTTTTTTAATTCGTCCACGGCCGTCTGAATAGTCTGGCGCACCGCGCCGTCAATGCCGCCGCCCAGCAGTTCTTTGATGACGGCGATTTTTTGGCCTTTGATGTCTTGATTTAAAAATTCTGTGTAATCCCTGGCCGGCTGCCGCACCGAAGTGGAATCCAAAGCGTCATGACCGGCGATGACATTCAAAATTAACGCCGCGTCCTCGACAGTCTTGGCCAGAGGGCCGATTTGATCCAGCGATGAAGCAAAAGCGACCAAGCCGTAGCGCGAGACCAGACCGTACGTTGGTTTCAGGCCGACCACGCCGCAAAATGACGCCGGCTGGCGTATCGAGCCGCCGGTGTCCGAACCCAAACAGCCGAAGCACTCGTCCGCCGCGACCGCCGCCGCCGCGCCGCCCGAAGAGCCGCCCGGCACACGCGCTTTGTCCCAGGGATTGGTCGTCTGCTGAAAAGCTGAATTTTCCGTAGAAGAACCCATGGCAAATTCATCGAGATTGGTTTTGCCGACAATGATCGCGCCGGCGGCCTGTAATTTTTGCACGGCCGTGGCTGTGTACGGCGAAATATAACCTTTTAAAATTTTTGACGCGCAGGTCGTTTCGGTATTCAACAAATTCATGTTGTCTTTGATTGCCAGCGGAATGCCGAGCAGCGGTTTTTCAGCTTGGCCTTGCTTGGCGAGTAATTCATCGGCTTGTTGCGCCTGCGCGAGCGCGTCTTTTTCAAAAGTCTGCAAATAAGCTTTGACAGCCGGTTCGTGCTTTTGGATTTGCGCAAAAACTTTTTGCACGGCGGCGACCGCGGTGGCTTCGCCGTTTTGCAGTTTTTTTTGCAGTTCTTTCAAAGTCAGATGCTGCATTTAAAGTATCCTCGGCACGACAAAACTTGTTCCGCTGATCTCAGGGGCGTTTTGAATAAGGCCGGCTTTGTTCGGAAAATCGGCGGCTTTGTCCTCGCGCAAAACCGTGCCGGTCTCGATAGAGTGATACGTCGGCTCGACCTGGTCAGTGTTGAGTTTTTCCAGTTCCTGGGCATAAGTGAGGATTTGGTTCAACTGCTCGGTGTAAGTCGCTAATTCCTGCTCGCTCAAATCCAGCCGCGCTAGATCGGCGACATGCTTGGCGTCATTGATACTGATAGTCATCAATGCTCTCCCGTAAAATAATTCCTGTCCAGCGGACGATCTATAGTGTAGCCCTCGCCGCCGATAATGAGCGTTTGCTCCGGCTGACCGCTGATCTGAAAACGCACCGCTTTTATACCTTTTATTTCCGTGGCTGTAAAGACTATTTGCTTGAGCATGCCGTCAATGACATTGTATCCGCCGGAAATCCGCAGCAGCGGCTCGTTGAAATTCAGAACCAAAATATCTTTTTCCACGGAAAAATCCCGCCACTTCAAACCGGCCGGAAGCATAGTCTGCACGCGATTACTTTTTTCCTCGGTATTTGGCCCGGCGAATAATTCCTGCAGCGCGGCGGAGATAGGAAAAACATTGTCCGGCAAAACGCGCTGCGCCGCGTATAATTGTTCGTAGCGGTAAAAATAAACTGTAATGTCTGTTCCGCTGTTCTGCGGACGTGAAAAAAACAAACCGAGATATATCAAGACAGCCGCGCCGACGATGAGTAAAATTAACAGCCGCCGCATTTAGTTGCTCCGCACTTTCAGCGCGTTGATGTTGCTGCGGATATTGGCATCATCGGGGCGCAGAGTTTGCGCGGCTTCGTAAGAGGCCAGCGCTTCTTTGAGTTTATTCTGCTGGATTTGCGCATGCGCTTTGTACAAATAATAATCCGCGTTGTCCGATCTGATGATCGTCAGGCGATTGTAGGCGACTTCCATATTGCGCCATTCTCTGGCGCGGTAACAAGCGCTGCCCAAAATGCGATAGGC
>BGZN01000067.1 GCA_003864455.1 Candidatus Termititenax aidoneus
GATATGTTTGAACCCCAGATTTTTGGCCAGAATTTTGGCGATAGTGCTTTTGCCTGAACCGGCTGGCCCGTCGATAGCGATTTGCATGAAAGCATTATAAAGGGAGAGGGGGGAAATAAAAAGGGAGCAATAATAATGGTTTTTAAGGAAATCTCCGCGTAAAATTTTGGCCGCCCTTTTCAATGTACCACTTGTAATATCCAGCCACTGTATTTTTCACACATTTGATTTCCTCGTCTAGTCTTTTTATTGCCGCAGCCTTTAATCTCGGTTCTTTGTTCTTGGCCTCAATTTTATATTGATAAAAAATCTCGATTTCTTTCTCTGCGTATTCCATAGCTTTTGCATAAGCCGATAAAGCTTCTTTCATCTGATTAGTTTTCTTATATCTGACTCCCAAAGAAGCATACACATACGAAATATTGTCTAAAATAGTAGTACTACGTGGCATGTATTTTAACAGAACTTCTAGCAATTCAACATCCTTTAATAAATCATCAATCCTCCCTAATAAATAGACATCATGCTGTTCCTTGTTCATTATATCGGCCATTACATTTTCTAATCTTTCAATCTCGCCAACGTGCATTTGCGCCAGCATCGATACAGTTTCGGCGGCTAAACCAAGAGGAGAATATTCAACATTGTATTGCTGTTCATGAATCAAACTTCCCGGCGCATATCCTCGGCAGAGAGAGGCTGTAGGTTCTTTATCTAGCTCGTTAACTGAAATATGAGCATGCGCGGCTCTCGCCCCTTTATCAATAACTCCTATTCTATACATATCAACCTTAAATCCAAGCTCAGTCAAAACAAGATACGGCAAAAAAGACAACATTCGGCAATCGCCTTGCGCCCCATTATTATCCCCATACAGCCAATCTGTCGCTGATGCTAAAAAGCCGTTAAATGTTTTGTATTTCTTAAAATTCTCTAATTTTTTGTCTACATTTTCTTTCTCCTCTTTTTCTTCTTCAGGGGTTTTCTTATAATACTTTTCAACATAGAGAATTTCACGGCCAAATTCATCATGTCCTATTTTTACCTCGCGGCCAATTTTATCCAGTTCCGCTAACACAAGTGTTATAGCAGCATCCAAGCTTTGCGGCGCTGACTCTTTTTCTAGAATTTTTTCTCCACTTTTCAGAATTTTTTCACGATCCACGCCATATTTCAGCGCTTTTTTACAATGCTGCTTGGCTATACGCAGCCAATTAAGATTGGCATAAATAACATTCCAGCTATCCGCACCTTCCAGAATAGAATAAGCTGTTAACACGGCAACCGCCGCCGATCCCGTTTCTTTTTGCACATCCTTGATGAAATTATCTAATTTTTCTGCCCCAAATTCTACGAGACTAAAGTCAATGTATTCTTGATTTTTGCCATCGAGCTCTGTTGAATTACTCAAACCATATTTGACAGCAACATTTTTTACTTTAGCAACCCATAAAAAATCATTCCATATAGAGGAATAATCCCGCAGCCAAAATTGATCCTGAACATTACTGTTATCAGAATAATTTGAAAACTTGGTATACATAACAACTTTCTCCTTTCTCCTAGAAAGATATCGTCAGTTTTTAAGAAAAGTTGCAGATTTTTTCGTATTATCTTAAGAATACGCTTCGATCAAAGCTTCCAGAAAATCGCGGTCTATAGTCCATTGCAGCATAAATTCGTCGGGGCGCAAGTCTTGATTGATGCGCCAGACCGCCTGCGAAGTGTTCCAGTCCATATAGCCGCGTTTGAGCGGAACAAAAACTTCCAGCAAAGCGTCATTGTCCAGTGGAGAAAATTCCACATTTTTGATTTTTTCCGCTAATTTACGGCCGTCCAGAAAAGTTACCGTCTGCAAAAGTTCTTCGATTATGGGTTTAGCCGCCGGATATTTGCCGTTGACGCGTAGAATATCGATCTCCAGATACATTTCTGATTCCAGCTGATCGCGCAGAGACTCTAATTCATTCTTGATATATTGCTTACGCTCCTCAGTGCCGGATTCGGGATTGTAATACTCGCCGATCAGCATGCCGGATTTGATCGAGCCGTAGCCGCTTTTGAGGAGCATTTCCTGCACTGCGGCAATAAAGGGGTCTTTTTCGCCGTCATAACTGATCGATATTTCATAAGGTTTATCGTTCATTATTTCTGTAAATCTGGCCTGTACTTTTTCCAGCACAGCGTCCGGCATCTTCATGGCGGCGCAGGCCGCGCGCACCGCCGCCGTGCTGTCTATCTCTGGTAAAATCTGGATTAAGCCTAGTTCTTTGGCGCGCGTTATTATGTATTCGCGCAGAGAGTTTTTATACTTCTCCTCCTGTCCTTTAGTAACTACCCGTAAAATCATTTTTTCGACCAAATCAGCCTCTTCAGCCAAAATTTCTTGATATTTTTCCCAATTAGCTTTGGAAAATTTTTTCAAATAGGCGGTTATATTAATCCAAAACGGCGAATAAGCGCGCAACTCTTCCATTGTATATCTATGTCCGGCATAAGCGTTTTGGTACATTTTAAAAACTTCTTTCTCCAAGCCATTGTAATCCAACCTATGAATGCCGACTTCGTAAATAGACTGCTGAAAAACAGCTAGCAGCCTATCTATCAGACCCTTATAGCGTTTTTGCAAAAAACTATAAATTTGATCTTTCTCTTTGCTTAACCGAGCAAAATCCACCGCGCCGTCAGGCTGCACAAAATAAACAGCAAGACCCGCCAAAATATTGCTCATCAAACTCATGAATTCTTCTGATTCGTCTACAAACCAGTTGTCTGATATATAGACATACAAATCACGCGCGGCGCGCCGGACATCTGTCTTGCTTAGTTCTAAAAAACGGGTAAAAGCTCCTTTGCGCGCGCCTTGCTCCGGCGCCCAATCCGCCAACGCTTCCGGCAGAATCGCGCCAATATTTTCCGCGCCTTCCGTAAAAGTGTTGACCAGGGCTCTATAGGGCTGACCCATGTCCTGGAAAGAAACATGATGCCCCATTTCATGCCAGAGTATGCCGTCGATCATTTCTTCAATAAAAATTTCTTTGACTTTCAGCACATCTTCAGTTTTTTGCGCGGCATAAAACGCCAGGGCTTTTTCTTTAACACCCTCCCGCAAGGCGGAATTCACGTGATGCAGAGCGTGTTTGCGCTCGGCTTTGGACTGGTCAAAAAACTTTTGCCATTTGTTAAAAAATATGACCTCGCAGGCTTCACGGCGGATCATGGTGCTGTCTTGAAAAACTTCCGCCGCAATGGACAAGACAAATTGCGGAGCGCGGATATATTCCTGCTGAATAATAAAAACCTGATTGTTTTCCAGTTCTTTTTTTTCCACCGCGCCAAAAATAAAACGTACTCCGAAAGATCGATGATGCGCAGACAACAAATAACAGCCTAATCCTATTAAATCAAACAGCAGGTTCAAACCTGACAAATCAAGATAGCCGTATTTGATGCCGAATAATTCTAAAACAAAATCTTTTTTAAGATACGCCAGATAAGCGTCGCCGGATTTAACGCCGTTGCGTTTATCACACTCGTCCAGCAAACGGCGGAAACGGTCGGCGTCAAATTGCGTTACTTCACGGTTATTAGAAATGTTCAAAACATTGCGGCAAAAAGAAATTGATACTCTTTGTTCGCCCATAGGCCCAAAATCCTTGCACTTGTCCATAGCCAGATATATAAGCAAAGCCAGCTCTTTTAACTTGCGGTAAAGGTATTCTTTGATAAATTCTTGAACAGAATGAATTTCTTCCGTTTGTTTATCCGGCTGCTTAATTTTTTTGGCGACTAACCTAATCAACTGCCTGTCTTCCAGGGAACGCGCGTCGTCTTGCAGCGCAGCGCCGTATTTAGCGCTAAACTGCTCATGCAGTTTTTTTAGCTCATCATCGGTCGATTTGCTGTATATAGATATTTCCACCAAAAACCCCTAAATAATTTTAACACATTTAGATGTAAACAAAAGAAAGGGCGTCTTATAAAAGACGCCCTTTGAAAACGAGCAATTTCCTCCTGTTTCAGAAACTAGTCAGTTTCGCCTGTCTGTTCAGCGGCTGCCATTTGAGCATTGCTGATAGGAGCGGGGGAACCGTCTTCATTGGAAACTTTTTGCAAGTAAGAAGGCACTCCGGTTACTTTAACTGGAGCATCTTTAGCAACATTCAACAGCGACTCAACCATTTCCGCAGAAATAGTTATATCTTTCGTCGCTTTGACAACTTGCTGGCCGTTGACAGTCTCTAAAACATAACCGTCTTTGGCAAGCTTGGCTGCGTCGAACTGATTTCCGGCAAGATATTGGGAAAGTCTAGTAACATCGCCAATCTTAGCGACAGCATTGGCGGTTATTGCCACATTGGACAATACACTAGCAAGCTGTCCTACCTTTCCTGCTTTTTGAGCAAGGTCTACCACACGAAATAATCCAGTAATTGCGTCTGTCATAATAAACTCCTTTATAATTTTATTTTTTTAAAAAACTTACACAAAAACCACTAAACAAGATAACCGTGCTTCACCTCCGTTCAAAATATAAATAATCTCTCCATACTATTATATCGTAACATTATAAAAATTGTTGCAAATTTTTCACTCCCTTATTATTAGGCTTTGCCCGGCAAAAATCAGATTTGGATTAGCAATATTATTCAAGCGGATAAGCTCCTCCACAGTGGTGGCATATTTTCGGGCTATTTTGCCTAGAGTATCGCCTGCAGCCACAGTATAAATATCCTCCGGTAAATCAGGCGGAAGGATAATCGCCAATACGGATAAGTCATCAGCGTCGCTGGCAAGCCGTCCATCAGCAACAAGCCGTTCTCGTATTTTCTGATAATTATACTGAGCGACTTGCAAGGCATTATATTGATTGGTAGCCACTCGCTGCGGCACTGGCGGAGTAAGACTGGCAGCAAAAATGCCCATGGCTTTCTGAAAATCAGCATCCTGCAGCACCGTATTTAACGCTTCCGCAGAAGCTTTAGCATTGTCAATTTCAGATTGTTTGGCATCAAGCAAATCTAAAAAAGGCTTGCCAATTTCTATTTTGTCATACAAAGAAGGCAAAGAATTTACATCCAATGACGCTAAAGCAGACTGTCCGCTTAAATAATTTCGCAAATTCTGACGCTCTGCCGCAGAAAATTTTTTATAATAATCAATAAGCGGTTTTAATTCGGCCTGAATATCCGAGTCCAGCGGGCGGCTTCCATTTAGGTGATCCAAAACAGCTAAAGACTGCTTAATAAATAAACTAGCCGTCTTGGTGTCTGCTTCCGCCAGAGACCAGCCGCGCGGCGGATCATTTCTAGTCATGGAAACCCGATCCGCGTATGCTCCTCTATACAGATTTTGCTGGTTGTATAGCTGGATCTGTCTATCACGCTTAGTCATATCATCTATATCTCCGGTTACGTCATACAGTTTGCTCTGCTTGATCCGGTAGTTGAAATAATCTTTCAGCCAGACATCAGCAAAACTGCCTATTTTGGGCAAAATTTCCGCCAAAATAAATTGTTCTAGTTCAGCAGTAGATGCTCGACTGCTGATTTTATCCGCAAATTTCTTACAAATATTTTGCCAGTTTGTACCAAAGCTCCCATTTCTAGCGGTAACAAGGCGTTTCATCTCATCTTCTTTTTCTTCAAATACAAGATATTTCACAAAATCCACAAATATTTCCGGCTCTTCTGCAAGAATCTGCCCCGGTCTTAACAAATTATTGCTATCAGACTCACGGAAAAATTTATTACTGTTTGAAACCCTAATGCATTGCAGAGTCTGCGGGTCCAACTCTATATCGTATTTGCGCAATTGGGAAGCAATATCTGTATTTGGCGCTAAACCAAACCTATTGCGCCAGACAAAATCCGCTTGGTCTCTGTTAACTGGCGTTAGACAACTTTGCAGAAAATATTTATAAGCTTCCTGCGCGGCCGGATTCGGCACAGTCAACAGCGCTGGTGTGCCGGATAATTCTTGCACATTATCCGCAATAAAATAACGCCAGGCGTTGGCTAGTATCGCTTCAAAAAATCTGGTCTTATTGCCAAGGGCTTCTTTACCAGTAATACAAATATTTCCATCACCAGTTCCTCCAGAATTAATCAACCCATCACCAAGCTGTACGACTTCTTTTAAAAGAGGTGTCGTCTGCCAAGTATCTCTTAATTTGGCCAAATCTAAATCTCCACTAGGCAGAGCATTGATAAACTCATTCCACATTGCATCAAATTTCTTTTGGTCTGGTTCTTTGGAGAGTTGGCCGCGCAGGGCAGTTCTAGCCCTTTCAAAATACGTTCCTACAGAATCCTGGCTGCTACCTATGGATTCCAGTTTCTGGGCAAGCTGCGCCTGATACAACTGCGCTCCATTAGCGCCGTTAAGGTCAAGCAATTGACGGAGAGGCATTGCTGTATCCATCGCATATGCAGAATAACTATCTAATTTAGTAGGATCAGGAGCAAAAATATCTTCTAGGGTATTCACGATTAAAGCGCCTGTTTCTATCGCCATGAAAATCTGTCCGGCCACAGGGATAACCTTGGTGCCGGCAATAGTTATTATTCTGCCGGCGCCAGCCGCAGCGAGATTCAAACCAAATCTGGCCGAAGCCTGTTTTAATAAAAAGTTCGGCAGTTTAGACAAAGCCTGAGTCGCAAAAGCAGTACCGGCAAAAGTAGTAATATTTTTCACAACTTGTGAAGCTGTGTTCATCCGGCCAAATCTACGATTGATCTCATCTTGCGTTAGCTGAGGCGGCGGGTCTATTCCCG
>BGZN01000068.1 GCA_003864455.1 Candidatus Termititenax aidoneus
ATGTCCACTGGTTTTTTATTGTAGCATCGAATTTATCTAAAAATTCGCGTTTGATAAAACTCAGCAGAACTTTATCGATATTCACCCTCTCCAGTGCCCCCGCCTGGCTAATATCCTCTACCCTTGCCGAAAGTATCGGAGATTTGATCGCGTACCAGGTGAGGGTATTCATGCCGCTCGTGCTCTCATTTACCGGCAGGGCTAAATTCTGGCTGGAATATGTCGCGGCGGCGGAGAGTGTAAACTTTTTGATTTTGTTGTTAATCAAATTAAACGCCAGCACTTCCGTTGGTGCGCCGGTAACGTCGGCCGCGGGGAACTGCGCAGAATCGTCTGTATCGGATTGTACAATCATCGTTTGCGTGTTCGGCAGAGAAGTTATTTTGTATTGTTTCGTCGGGTTGAAATTCACCGCGGCCTGCAAGGTTTTGTTATCAATAGTGTCGGGCAGATACCGAATCGTCCTCTGCACCACCCATTTTTGCGCGTTGCCGGAAAGCATAGGTATTGTGCCTGTACCGGCGCCCGAAACAAGCTCTTTGAACTTGGACACTGCCGCGGCGGTGTCCGTGTATGCTACCTGCGCGCCACTGTTGATGTCTGTCAGCGGCGTTTCTAATGTGTAAATGCCGCGGCTGGCGCGGCCTGTGCCCTCACTCATAAGGCACATGTCGGATTTGTAACTATCATCGTAGATGTCCTGCCTATGCGGATACTGTATGCCGTGCTGCTGGTCTATCTCGATATTTTCCGGCAGATCCACCGTAACGGCATAGTCCCAGTTGCAGGTTAGCGTCTGCGAGGAGTTTGTTACGATGCTCAATGCGACAAAATTGATATTGCTAGGGTCAAATGTCCCGGCCGTTTCGTCCGGCGTATCGTCGCCGCGGATAGTTATCACGTTCCACACGTTCGCCGATAGTTGCGCAGCCGGGATAAAAAACCGCGCCCTATTCGTACTTGTGCCGTTGCCCAGCACCACGCGCAAATGATTGACATTAACCAGCGTGGACGGGTTCACCGATACGCGGAATGCGTTATCTTTAATACCAAACTGCGTAACGGTTTTTTCGATGTGCTGTTCTCCGGTGTAATTGGTCAGCGTAATTTTAATAGAGCCGCTGCCGTGGACTTTGGTCGAGGTGTCCGCTGTGTATGCGCGCGACCCGGAGCCGCTGCCGGCATTCGTCCACCCGTCCACGCTGTCCAACTCGTCCACCGGCTGTGCATTTAGGTCTAGCCTTATCTGGCCGCTCCCGGCGGCATAGGGTTCGCGGAGCGTGTAGATGATGTTATTCTGCAACATAAAGTTGTCATAAGCCGCGCTGTTCTGCGGCACAACAGATAGGCCGTTTTGCTCATTGATAATATTTTGCAGTACCTGATCCAGCCCAGAGCCGCCGCCGGAACTTCCGCCGCCGGCAAAAGGCACGCCGCCGATAAATATTTGCGTATTAGAGTCGAGATAAACATTACCCCACGGATGCTCTGCATCGCCGAGGTTTTGTAGGGAATAGTTGCCGAGCTGGTCTAAGCCGTAGTTTGAAGTCCAGCCCATGCGCCCGGCGTGCAGGAAATTGTCCATGATAATCGAGGCAAGACCTCTGTCGCCGGGATTTATTTGATTAAATGTCATAATTTAATATTAGAGAATGAAAAAATAATGTCAAACAGGCTGTCTGATCTTGCTAAAATCTATCGATGTCTGCCATTTGTCCAGATCGTAAGTTGCTTTCTCGATTAGCCACTGATCATTTGGTGATATGAAAATCGAGCCAGAAACTCCATTCCAAACACTCCCATCGTTCCAGAGCCAGCCGTCCCAGATAAAGCCATTATCTTTGTAAGTGTAATTGCCGGGATTATTTATCCGCGCTTTTTGCAGCGGCCAGACAAGGCCGTTCATGTAGCGCGTGGTCAATGTAACTGTCGGCCGCGGATATTGCCATTTGGCTAAAAGTTTATTGGCAATGTATTGTTTGTAATTATCCGTACTTTCCTCAACTTCTCCAAGGTCTATTGTTTCCGGCGAATCGAGATACTTTATTAGCAGGATCGGGTCGGTGGATTTTGCTTCGATATTGGTGTCCTGCACAACCCACCAGACGCGAACCTTTTCCGCGCCCTCTTGATCGGCTTTTATGGAATAGGTGTCGATGCTTTCGGGTCCGGCCGCACCGATGCCGCGAAAGGTAAACGGCAGCTCTGCGCCGCTCTCGGAATTCAGCACATGAAATTTATTTCCGATGATGAGCGGCACTGACGAGGATTGTTTGCAAATTATTTTAAGATTATGCCAGAAAGTCAGCGTCAGATCTTGAGTGTGCAGGCGATAATTAACGCCGAGTTGAATGTCGCCGGGCTCGATAAACTCTACACATTTCTCGTGCGTCAGCATAAGCTCCACCAGTTCCGCGGCAAAAATTACCGGCGGTAATCCGGTCAGGCTTTTAATGCTTATTTTCTGTAAAATATCTTGATAGCCGATGCATTGCATGGTCACTTTGTTGTTGTCATTATTTGTTATCTTGTCGATAAGTCCCTCGAAAATGATCGTGTTGCCGATTTCCTGCCCGGCGTCAAAATCAAAGTATGCGGTTTCTATGCGCAGCTTGGTGAATTTGCGGTTAAGCCAGCCGGCCCAGAGTGAGCGCCTGTCGTCCTCATAGTTAAATTTTCCATCATCATTTTTAAACTCCATTGAAAAAGTGCTGACCTTAAATTCGCCAACACTGCCGTCTTGTATTTCCTCCGTCGAGATACTGAAACTACCCCACTTAGATACTGTATTAACGCCGTCGATTTTAGATACTAAAAACCAGTCCGGTTCGTACTGCGCGACGCCGTAGGGATTGATAAACCGGCGCTTGATGTAGCACCGGCGGATCGGCTTAAAATTCGGCGCGCGGATAAGGTCTAAAAGCACCACCATAAACTAGACTTCCTCAAAAACTGTGTCTGTACTTATTCCGATACCAAACAAGCTGTCTTGGGGCAGTTTAGGCTTTAATACCGAGGTGAAATTTACCAGATACATATCGTCTAAATGAAAACACATATCCGCCTGCGCCGTACCGCCGCAGGGATAAAAATAAAACGGCTTGTTGCGAATTTTAAGCTCGCGTAAAAAATCCTGATCGGCTGCCGGTGAATTTTGAAATGAAACGGTGGCTTTGTATTTTATGCCATTCAGCCCGTAAACCGAGCCGCCGTCCGAGGTCTTATAATTATAATTTTTCTCGGACAGTTCCGGTTTGATTTTGGTCGGATTCCTGCTGATGTCTCCCAGCTTGGTTAATGCACGCAACTGACCGACATATTTATCTCGATTTGCAATTTGCGTGGTGTTCATTGTTAGCCGGATAGCTTGCGTCTGAACGCGGTTAAACTCGAAATAACTGTTTTTATCCGTATTATTGTACCAGTTTACGGTAGGCGTAAAGTCCGCCCAGCCAGTGCCGGTCCAATATTGCGCATTGCCGGACTTTACGTTGTGGTTAAACACTGCCAGCGCGTCGAGGTCATAAACGCTTGAAAAAGTTATTTCCCAGACTTCCGGTGTGGCGTCATTTGAGCCGTTGGAAAATAGCCGGTTAGAACTATCGTTGTCGTAAAGAATATCCGCGCGCGCCTCATCTGCCGACGCGAAATTAAAAGTCGAAGCGCTGTTAATTCTATTTGTGTCAAAAAATTTAACTGTTGCAGTCATAAGAATATATTAGCGCGGTAAAAAAGAGTGTAAAGATGTCCCGTCATATGGCCTTAAAAATCATAATTTGAACACTTCCGCAAAACGAGATTTCGCATAAACCCTTGTAAATACTGGCTTCCAGCGATTTCGGCATATTTGCAAGTGTCTAAATTATGATTGGCTATAACTTTCCACGCTGTCCGTGTGATCGATCTCGAACATAGTTTTAGCCGTGCCGGCCGCCGGTGTTGTTCCGCCGTAGGAACAGTCAAAGCTCAAGTCCATATTGATAAATTCCGTGCCGTTCGGGATTTCCGTATCGGGGCTTAACCGGCAGCCAGGCAAATAAATTGTGGTTTTATAAACCGCGGTAGCCTGCGCACTTTCCGATACTTTTTGTTTAGATTCTATAGCCAGCCGGATAGCAAAAGATTTTTTCTCCCTGGCCGCCTTAAGAAAAGCATCGTCCGCCGGTATGTTCAGCGACAGGCTTACGGTTGGGGCAGTGTTAAATTTAAAGCTGTCGATCTCAAAGCTGCCGAGCTTATAGTCTTCGGTGTTGTAGCCAAGGTCTATGCTTAACTCACTGCTGGCCGCCTTGTATAATGCCTCTGCGCCGCCCTCTGGCGTGATATAAACTTTTATTTCACCGAAGCGATAGGCGCAAACATTGTCGAAAAGGAACGTCGAGTGTCTTGCCTGATCGTACAGCGCGGACTTAAAGAATGTATTAAGCTGAATAGTCTGATTGCCCTCATTATCAGACGCCATAACGATAGAGGTTATTTTGCCGCCGGAAAAGACTTTAGCCAGATCGTTGCCCAGCGCCTGATGCGCCGTAAAAGAGTTTGGCGTTGCGAGGCCGGTCAGTGGCGTCAGCCATTTGTGCGTGTAACTGCCGTCCTCGTTGTCCACGTCCGTGCCGCCTCCGATAAATATATCCAGCAACATACCAAGCAAATTTGGGTAGAGACTAAAGGTCAGTTCACCGGAATGACTTATGCGGCCAGCGCAGGGAGCCTGCTTTAGCCGGCTGCCGATGATATTGCTATTTTCAATATCAGCGATGGTACTGTTGATCTGCCCCTCCGCGGCTGGCATTAACTCCATGCCGGTTGTTGCCGGCGTGTTGTATGTCGTTTCTTTTTGAAATTTCAGATAACCGTCTTTTCCTATTCCTGTTTCGCTCATGATTTATTCCTCCTTAATTTTTTTGCGTGACCGCGGCTGCATTTCGGCCGGCTGTTCTTTAACGATCAGCCGGAATTTTTTGTTGCCGATTAGTTCGCGTTCGTAAACGTCTCTGGCGACAGCGATGACCTGACCTTTTTTAAGGTCAGCCACACCGCAATTCCGGCAGTCCGCCGCCGCACCTAGATATTCAAGCTCCACTGTTTCGCTCATGCTTTTATCCTACAAACTCCAAAAATAATGTCAAACGTTTCGATGCCCCTCGGTAAAACGCTGCGCCTGCACCGATACAGTCAGGTCGTAAAACACTTTGCCGCCGTCCTCGGTGATGTCGTAGTCATAATTTTGATTGTCAAAAATATACGGCGGCGCAAGGCCGTCCAGCACGTCCAGCATATCCTCAAACAAAATCAGCGTGCCGCCAGTCTGCTCCTGATTAAAATAAAGGTCGTTGTTATTTGTGCCGTCCGGTTTGATCACGGCCAGAGTTATTTTTAACCGGAGATTGTCCGTTTTAATACGCGGATTTTCTATCAGCCGTTCCGAGCCGCCGAGATGGGCGATGTTTATTATCGGAAAATCTTTTTCCGAGCGCAATTCCTCGCGCGCGCCCACGCGCACACGACGGATAGCTTTAAGTGTTCCCTCTGCGGCGATGTTGTCGCGGAATAATTGCGCCACGGCGTTTATCAGCTGCGTTTTATTGCCCATACTTACACCACCGTTGCACGAAATTTATTTAGCAGCGCCTGCGTATTTTTGTTGATGGTGGTTCTGATTTGTTCTATCGTTCCGGCTTCGGTCTCGACGTTTACTTTCCACAAACCTGATTTTGCCGCAATCATTTCGATTAGCGCCTGTTTTAATGCCGGAACAGGCTCATAAACGGTTACAGGTTCGTTGTTTTCGTCCTGTACGATAACTTCCACCACCAGCCCAAATTTGCCGGTTATAACAACATTATTGCTCCACGCGCCGCTTATACGTTTCAAAATGCCGGTGTCTTTATGCAGCAGATAATCCGTGCCGGCGGTAAGCGCCGCTCCGTTATCCAGAATTGCGGTTATTTCCAGCACATCGCGGAACGCGCCGGTAAGGTATATCTGGGCGTTGCCGTAAAAATTATAGTCCAGCCCGGCGATCAGCCGGTAGCCGCTGACTTCATGCAACGATATTTTTCTGCCGATTTCTTTTTCGATGATGTCCGTGCAGGTTTTAATGAGCGCGGTTATCTGCGCTTCGTGCGTACCGCGCTGGTCGTCTGGCAGATGCAGGAACTCATAGGTGTCAGTTAAGGTACTCATTTTCCCCTCGCTTTACGCCAACTGCGATGTAATTGATGATGTCCGAGATGTCCATTTCATTTTCCTTACGTCAGGGTATTCACTTGCGCTGAAAAGTAGGTCAGAGTGTGAGCCGCGTTTGCCGTCCAGCGATTAACATAATTGTCAAAAG
>BGZN01000069.1 GCA_003864455.1 Candidatus Termititenax aidoneus
ATATTGTGAGAGGCGCCTGTAGTCCAGTCTATAACGTCGCCGGTAACATTTAAAGTACTGCCGCCGCCGTTGGAAATAACGCCTTCATAACGCAGATAAATATCCGCCGCCGGATCAGAGGGGTAAAAATCCAGCCAGCTAATCGTAAAATTGTCGCTGGCCACATCATTGACGCCGTCCGGCTCGACAAAATCAAAACTCGCGGCATTGGGGTCATAAACAATCGAAATGGGATTTGGTAAAATATAAGAATTGCCGGCATCGTCCCAGTAACGAATCCAGATACGCTTCGCTGTGCCTTCTCCGCCGGCAGACAACATATGATTATTGACCGTGCTGCGCGCCCCGTCACCCGGTACAAAATTGGGAAATTCTTTACGACCGGATATATTCGCCGGATTGCTCACCTCAGCATAATTTTCACTATATTTATAATAGCGTATGCCGCTGACGTATGACCCGTCGCCCGGGTCAATATCCCAGGCGTCCATGACCAAACGGATATTTCTGGTTATAGTCATTGGAAAACCGGTGTTAACCAGCGCTGTGCTGTTGGGCGGTGTTATAAATGCCGTGCCGTTAGGCGGAGTATCATCAGTATTGCTAAACCCTGTGGCGTAATTGCCCTCTTTGTCGAACACCATTATTTCCAGCGCGGCAGGGTCAAATTCGGCATTTAATAAAAGCTCAAAACTAATCACGATATTTTTGCTAGTGCCAGAAACTTGCTGAACCAGGATAGAGGCTGGAACTATAGTATTGTTGTAGGTTACATTAATTGTAGTAATATCGGATTCGTCCTGCGCATTGACGGTAAGATAGTAAGTCCTGCCGGTCGGAAAAAAACTCTCGCTGTCATGCTGTACAGGCAAAAATTGCAGCTGCGGCGGCGTCCGGTCCGGCACAAAAATCTGAAAAACATTGCTGGTCAGGGAAATATTGCCGGCGTCGTCTTTGGCCACAACATAAACATGGCTTGTCGTATTGTCCCGGACGCTTATGTCCGCTTTATTGCTGGCAATGTAATCCACGTATTTTTCTACGGGCAGCCCCTGGGCATTGTAAGTTACATAGTAATATAATTTTTCCGAACGCGCCGGAAGCACAGCGGTAATATTGAGAGTTTGCGCATGGCCGCTGTTAACGCCCCGGCTGTCGTCATGAACGGCTGTAGGCGCGACGGGCTGCCAGGGGGGGATCACGTCATTGGGAGCGCGGTTGTAGCGGACGGAGTGATCGGATTTATTGTACCAGAGCATGTAGGGTTTGTCGTTCGTAATATTGGGCATATTATGCAAATAAAGCGCGTCACCCTTTTCCTCGGTAACGCCATCACTGGGTTTAGACCAGGTATTATTGTTCATAAGGCTGATCTGGCTGACTTTATAGATGCCACTCACAACATTTTGTATATACTGAATAACCGGCACACCTACATCGGTAATGCCAATTTTTGGCGTAAAAATAAAACGTTCAGTAACTTTGGTGTTTATTTCGCTGGCAGGATTAGCCAATCCGGCCAGAGTAGATGCGCGGCGGAAAACCAGTTCCATAACATCACCGCTTACCTGCTGGCGGGAAAAAGCCACCATAAAATCATTATTGCCGGCGACAAGTAAATCGGCGTGCTGGGTTATGTAGTCTCCAGAATTGTGCAAACTTATTGGCGAATCCCACCCCGTTCCGTTGTGTTTCCTGATAACAAGACGTTTTGCGTCAATAGGAGGGTTGGAAGTATCCGCGCTATCATACATTAAATACAACGTATTATTACTATCAATATACAAACGTAAAGCAAGTAACGCTCTACCGGATTCCGATATAGAAGACGATAGTTGTTCAGTAAGATTTATGTTGTTATTCAAATTACCCTGATAAAACCGAACTTTACGGACAGTTCCAACACCGTCCCTTTGCGCAACAATAAGATTTATGATTCCTGTGCTGGATATAGCTATATCTGTAGAATGAAAAATTTCAGATGTGTCGTTATAGTTCCAGCTTACTGCTGTAGAGCTTGAATAATTACCATTAGGTATTTTTAATAGATTAACATAATTATTAAAACTACCGATCTTACTAGAATAAGAAATATAAATATCGTTGCCATAACTGGCTATCGATGGCTCTGTAAGGATATCGTTATTTCCAGAAAGAGTGACTATCGTTTGCATAGCCTCTACCGTACCGTCTAGTCTAAATCTAGCTAGCATCAGGGTGTGCTTGTCACGCAAAAATACAGAATAAAACCTGGAATTAGCGTAAACTAATTTGTGTCCGCCATCGCCTGTGCGTCCGAGCAATGTATAAGAAATATTAACATGGTTATCGTATATGGAAAAGTCAAGAACATTATCCGCAATATGAGTATCCGCCGCAAAAATCGCGCAAAACGACATAGTCAGCACACTTAAAAGTTTAATAAAAGTTTTAGACATAAATTATTATTATTATAACAGCTTTTCGAAATATATACTAGTAGCACTTTTACCGCAGCGAAGCCGTTTTTTACGCAAACTGCCGTTCAAAAGTCTACCAGCTAGCTCCAGCGCCAAAACCGAAACCAAGGCGAACAGGAACACCTGTTGGTATTTCCAAGACAAAGCTAGGAGCCAAGTACCATTTGGTTTTTTTATCCGTGCCAAAAGACAAACGCGAGCCTAATATGCCTTGATACGACGTAGTTAGCGAGTTATCACCTATGATATTACCAAGCAACAGATTTTGTGAAGTGAAAATATCCAGCCGCTTGTTGACAGACAGCGTGGCTTCGCCATGAAAATTAGCCGCAAAATTTGGGTCGGCATTTTTATTACCAAGATCATGGAATATACCTGTAACCTCTCCAAACACTCCAAGAGGGCCAATCTTTCTACGTAACGATACATCCAGCGATACAGTGTCTAGCCCTAGACTATCAACAAATGCAGTCTCGGCACTGCTGGGCAGGCCATTAAAGACGCCAAATCCAACATTCAAGCCACTATTCCAAAGGTTTTCGAGTGTTCCTTTGGCATTGTAGAACAGATACGCGCCCCAGAGAGTGTCCTCATTGACACCGCGTATCTTGTAGATCTGATCAAGTATAGAATCATCCTGACCAGTAAACCAGTTTTTGTAGGATAACACGCCGACACCTAGCTCCGCATTTACGCGAAATTTCGCATAATCTCCCAAAGGAAACGCGCGTGCCCATGATACAGATAAAGACGATAGCGTGCTCATCTCATGCGAATAAAAAGGCACTGTCTCTTCTCTGGACGGCACATCTGGGTTATTTGTTATTGCCGGTTTAGCATACATTTGTACCTCTTTGATAATCTTTTTATCGTCCAATTCGGCAGTATAAACAGCATCAACATCTGCCTCCACCGTTGACAAGACAGGAATATAGTAATCAATAAGGTCTTGCTTTATTTGCGGCTTGCTAGGACCAGAGATCGCGGTTACGGATACCTCATCGCTGACTCCCATTGCGTCAAGCTGCTTATTTATTTGCACGGTGTAGATAGTGCCTCCACTGTAAATATCTGGAACTGTGCTGCCAGCTTTTCTAGTCACTACAACAGATAGAGTATAAGTGCCATTTGCAATCATATTATAAGCAATTGAAAAACTTCCCGGTTGTGGATTGGTAACTGAAGGATGAATCTCAGCGTCATTACTTGTTTCTACAAGCGTATAGGTAATCTCATAATTGGAGGCATCTGGATTATCAAATGAGCATGTAAGGTCACCACTCAAAATTTTCTCACCGTTGTTCAAATTTGTATTACTATTATTCAATGCAAAGTTCAACTCCGGGTATGTTGTTACTGTCGTGAACGGATACACACCACTAACAACACCAGCGGCAGCATGATATTTTTCAATCTCTGTATTGCGCTCTGCGCTTGTCAAACTCGTCCAAGCAATCCCTTTCAGAGAAAGAGCGGCAGTTAAGCGCTGAATAACATCATTCCGAATGGCATCTTTCTGAGCCTGCTCAGAAAGGGCCGCGTCGTTTGCACCGATCTTCGTAGTGGTTGGCGTGCCGAAAGTAAAACCATTGAATACTGGAGTTGTGTTGGGTGCAACAATTCTATGGACATTGGCATATTCACCGTTGTTGTACGCACCAAGAACGAAGCTTCTGATGGTATTCCAGGTTGCGTCATTTGGCACGCCATCACCAGAGTGCGCTGTCTTATATTTACTCCAGAGATCATCGACGATATCCTGATAAGAATTTGGCGGAGTGGTAAGATTAGTAGTAATCCGCGGCCTTGGCGGATCATAAGCCTCGACGCCCCAGGGCAAAGTAACGCCATGCTTTTCCGCCCAAGCAATAATTCTGTTTTTTTCCGCCGCTATCTCAGCGGGAGTCATATTTGGCCAGTCCAAATCGTCTAAGTATTTGATCAATTCGTCTCTTGTAAAAGTAAGCGAGCCATCCTGAATAGGATTGTTACTAACATCATACTGGAGCACAGTGCCTCCTGATGTGCCGGGAAATGAAACTTTTTCAGCATCTCTTTTTAAGGATTCATAAAAACTGAATTGCGAATGCAGAGCAAGACTTTCTAACCACGAATCACTAAAGACTTTTTCGCCTAACTGATAGTCTACAAATAAACCCATTTCGAAACGTCTTACTGTTTCGCCGGGCTTTATTCTGTCTTTGTCTTCTTCGTTGGTAGTCGTATTGTCAATATTGAAGCCTAAAGACAACTCCTTAAGTGCAAATAGACCGGAACCAAAGACATGGGTTTGGGTTTTGGAAAATGTAGAACCGCCGAAACCGCTTACCGCAATATCTTTGCTTCCATCTTCTTTATCGCCTAACCGAAACGCCGTGCCGTCTGGCTGCCATTTAATTGAACTATGATCATTAGTGTTTCCCTGCAGATAGTCGTCACCTGCGGTCGCAATCTCGATAAGTTGCTTCTCTCGGTCGCTATAGTTTCTAGTAGAATAGCTTTCGACGGGTTTACCAATCGGCTGCTCGATCTTCAGCCTATCGCCCAGTTCTTTGATCAGTTCGGCATACGGATCGGCAGTTATCTCTTCCTCACTCGGATAATTAGATTTATAAGCTTTAGCATCAACAGCGTCCACGAAACCAGTAATACGGTCTGCGCATTCCGCGGCCGGATGTGCGATGCGCAGAGGTTCCTGGCTGGCAGTGTAGTCGGAAATTTCGTCCACGCCCGGGTCAAACTGCTCATCAAAATAATCACCCACACTGCCGGCTAAATATTCTTTGTAGGCTGCGTACTCCGCCTCCGCCTGTTTGTCCAGCCGATCCAGCGCCCATTGAAAAGCCGCGGCGCGTTCGGTGACAAGGTCCCGCTCCCCGTCATATCTTTCATAACCCAGAGTCACAGCATTGCCGCTGCGGCCGGAACTGCCGGCTATAGCGCGCAGATAATTTTGGATCGCTGCGTCATTTTGCTCAGCGTCAGTCAAGGCCAGTAATTCAATCAAAATCCTGATCTGCCGGCTGTCCTCCTCTTCTTGAGTGAGCTTGCCAGTGTCCTCGAGTTTTACTCTGATTACCGCCAGACGTTTGGCCGCCAGCTCGGCATTGAGAATATCTTGTTTGTATTTTTCGCCCAGCTCAAGGTACAACTCGCCAAAGATCTCTTCGACAGATTCCGCCTGCACCGGCACAACATTGTAGGCGCCCCTGTTTTGAAACACAGGCCGCAGAGAAACAGGCGCTGCGCCGACTTGTTTGCCGGTCAATTCTGTAAAAAGCAATTTCTGCAAATCTTGCAGGGCCTCATCGTCCTTAGCATAATCAAAGTCTGCAGTGTCTTTGGTATTTGCTCTGCTGGTTGCAGCGATGCCGCGTCCGATAACACCACCAGTAGAAAAGTCGTCTTTCTGCGGAGTGACCAGCAGATTTTGTAATTCTACATAAGCCATTATGGCCGCATCGAGTAAATCGAGATATTCGCGCTTGGCTTTCAGTTGATCAGCAGCAGCAACGTTCGGTTTGTCTATTTCTTCGGCTTTTTTCTTTTTCAACGCCTTGATGGCAGCGTCAAGGTTTTTACGCGCTTCAATTAGCGTGGCAATACCGCGAGTGGGACCCTGGATCAGGCGTTTGGTCGAGGGATCGAGACGTTTGCCGTCGATCATCTCACGCACATAGTCATTGATA
>BGZN01000070.1 GCA_003864455.1 Candidatus Termititenax aidoneus
TTCAGGAAATCCAAACGCGCGGCCAGAATATTCTCAACACCAGCCTGCGCAACAGCCTTGATAAAAAGAAACAATCCAAACAAAATTTAGTATAATAATCCTGACACGGAGGAGTGGCAGAGTGGTCAAGTGCGACGGCTCGGCAATTTGCCCCGTGGACAATACAAACCCCAATAACAAACACAATACGCATTCACCGGCTGGCAGGCCGAGTATGGTATTCCATAAACCTACCTCCGAAGTATATCGAGGAGAGCGTCCTCCGACGCTCTCCCGGCCACTTCGGAGGGTGGAATGGTAACAACCAAAACCAAACAGGCTTTTCTTGTTTATTACGATTATGAGCCAATATTCAACGAATTAAGCGACGAGGAAAAAGCCAGTTTATTGATGTCGATGTTTGAGTACGAGCGCACGCGCGAGATACCCAAACGACTAAAAGGGCAGGCGCGGATTGTTTTTATAATGATTAGGAGCAATCTCGACCGCGACCGCGAAAAATGGGACGAAACCAAAAAAGCGCGGTCAGAAGCCGGTTCATTAGGTAACCAGCTCCGCTGGGGTAACGGAAATCCCGAAAACAAACCATCGCAAACTATCGCAAATAATCGCATTGCGACAAATCCATCGCAAGACATCGCAAACATCGCTGTTAATGCTAATGCTAGTGCTACTGCTAATGTTATTGTTATTGATAATGCTAATGCTAATGCAATGCACACGGAGAACCCGGAGTTATCCACAAACGAAACTGCTGACAATGTGGATAACTTGCCCGGCACTAGCACCGCTTCGGCACTGGCACTGGAAAATTTAGAAAAAAATCAAAACACCGAACCGCAAAATCCAACACCCATATCGACAAAAGTTTTGTCTGTGCCGGAAACCTCCGTTGAGATCACGGAGAACCGGTTAGTGTCCTCCACGCAAGTTAAAAACATACGTGTTCCGGCCGGCGCGGATTATGAAGTTTTTGAGGCGGCGGTAAAAAAGGCGTTGGAGAGTTTCGGCTGGGAACTCAAAGATTTTAACTTATCCAAATTTACCGAGAAATACTTCGGTCAAAAAATCAAAAGCATGGAGAAATTGGTTTGGGAATGGCAGAAGCAAGACGGCCTTTACAAACAGGCACGGGAAAGGAGGGAAGCCAAAAAAACTGATTGGCTAAAGAGGTTATGAAGTGTAAATGCGGCCGGTTTGCGATTACCGGCGGTGATTGTTTCGATTGCATAGATAAAAAACTAAAGGAGGAATACGAAATGACAAAAAGAGATAAAACAGGTGAACCGGTAGAGAGTGAGCAAGACGAATTGTTTGAGCGCGGCGAGGCAGAAATTAAAGAGGCGGCCGAGTTAAAAAATAAGTATCTTGAAGTTTTGACGGCCAAGTTAAAACCCAGCAAGGAAAAAGAGGGATTATCCAAAATCTGGACGCAACTTGCTCTATGGAAATATATCGAGGCGTTCTTTTCCGTGCAAGAATTGCAAAAGGAAAAAGGGAAAATAATTTTAAGCGTTGATTTTAACGGCGTAAAAATTAACGCCGATGTTTCCTATTCTGACACACTAAAATCGACTTCAAAGATTTACGGAGAGCAAACCACGGAAGCAAAAGTGAAATTCAATCAGTTTTCACAGGTGGTTTGGTAATGCTGTACAGATTGTCGCTTCCATTGTCGGTTTTTGTTTCGAGCCGGTCAAGGTTTTACCTTAATCTAAACAAATACCGCAACGCGCATTTTCAAATTCTGAATAAAGCCAAAGCGGAATTTTCGCGCCTGATGTCCGTGCTCATAAAAAGAGCCGGAATGAAACCGATGCAAAAAGCAGTGGTCAGTTACGAACTGTTCGCGCCGGACCGGCGGCGGCGCGATCTGCTCAATGTAATTGCCGTTGTGGACAAATTCGCGCTGGACGTTTTGGTTTCCGCGCGGATTTTACCCGACGATAACGTGTACCGCGTCGGATATAAAGTTATCCGCTTTGCCGGAATTGATAAAGCCGCGCCGCGCGTGGACATGACAATCCAAACGGAGGCTAAAAACAATGCTTGAACTGATTATGCATTTAAACAAAATCAGCAACGCGGCACTGGACAATACGGAGCGCACGCTTTGCCAGATTGAAAAAGTCCTTAAAGGTTTTGTTGAGGACAAAGCGAAAGGTGGTGAATTATGACATACGAAGTCGTTAACACGGAAAAAAATCAGGTCGTTAAACAGTTTTACGGCATGGAAGCGTGCTATCTGGCCGCCAGCTATGCCAACGATCTGAACGAAATAGAACAAACAGATAAATACGATTTTTGCCGCGCGTAAGCGCACATGTCGCGGCCTAATGGCCGCGTGGATTGAAACGAAACTGAACACGAATTTGAAAATGAAAGGTGGTGATGAAAATGGGAAATAGAGCAGTAATCACAACGGAAGAAAAGAGAATAGGAGTTTACCTGCACTGGAATGGCGGTAGAGATAGCGTAGAAGCATTTTTGCAATATTGCAAAGACCAACAATTTAGGCCGCCAGAGGAAGATTGTTATGGGTGGGCAAGGCTTTGCCAAGTTATCTGTAACTGGAGTGGCAATGATGGGTTAGGCATAGGCATAGACGAATACGAGCGGCTAGACACTGCTAATGGCGACAACGGTGTTTACATAATTAGGAATTGGGAGATTGTCGGCAGAGAGCATTTTAGCGGCAAAGAACAAAATACATACGATTTAAAAGAATTTGTTAAAGACATTGCCAAAGCAAATAAAAGGGGGTGATGAAGTATGAGCATTACGCTTAAAGACGTGGAAAGGCTGGGAGTGAATATCTACTCGCCGGAATTTGCGCGTGGAGTGCGGTCGGCACTAGAAGTTATGAGTCCGACCGAAAAACGGGAGTTTATGGTGCGGCTAGTTTTGGATCTGACGACAAAGAGGGCTTAACTCTTACCAGTTAAGCCCCAAAAATAAAACCAAGCTAATTATAGCAGAAAGGAAAATAGAAAATGAACGAAATTATAGCAAACAGTAACGGGCAATCTCTGCTCACAAAAGACCAAATAGGTTTGATAAAGCGAACCATCTGCAAGGGGGCGACTGATGATGAGTTACGAATGTTTACGCAAATTTGCAACCGCACCGGCCTAGACCCGTTCGCCAGACAGATATACGCAATAAAACGCTGGGACGGCAAAGAGAAAAAAGAGGTTATGCAAACGCAGTTGAGCATCGACGGCTTCCGGCTGGTCGCGGAGCGGTCCGGCAAATACGCCGGCCAAGCCGCACCGGAATGGTGCGACGATAGCGGTGAGTGGACGGACGTGTGGCTAAAATCAGAGCCTCCGGCCGCAGCGAAAGTAAGCGTTTATCGTACAGATTTTCAGCAGCCGCTAACGGCTATCGCCAAGTGGCAAAGTTATGTCCAGACATATACGCGCAACGGCGAAACGCATATCAGCCCGATGTGGCAGAAAATGCCGGAACTCATGCTGGCTAAAGTCGCCGAGATGCTGGCCTTGCGTAAAGCATTTCCGCAGGAATTATCCGGTTTATATGGCAAAGAGGAAATGGAGCAGGCGGATAACGCCGCACCCGTAAATGTAACGCCGGAAACAAAGGCTGTAGAGCCGGAAGTATTGCCGCCGGAACAACCAAAGACAAAAGAAAATATGCAGGACGAGTTAAAAAAATTGTGGGAAAACAAGGACTTCGATAAAGACAGTTTCTACCAATTTTTCAACGGGCGGCGTGAGGAGAAAGGCAACGTAGCCCCGATTGAAACTATAACAGATTTGGATAGCACGGAACTCGCGCTGGCTATTCGCTCGCTCAAGAATAAACCGAACAAGGCGGTGCAGGAATGACAAACATAATACCCTTGAGCGAATTAAACATTAAGAAAGCAGAGACCACCATTGAATTGCTGGAGGCTTCAGCCGCCGCGCAGGAAATAATCGACGACAGCGGCCTGGAAAGTTTTATAAACACGCTCGGACTGGTCAAGAAGTGGGGAAAGTTGATTGAGGAAAAGCGCAAGTCCGACAACGCCGAGGCCAACGAAATAATCAAGGCCAACAATGCCAAGTGGAAGCCGTATACAGAGCGGCTGGAAAAACTGTCGCGGAGCATCGACGCAAAGATTATCCCCTATCAGCAGGAGAAAGCGCGGCGCGAAGCAGAAGCGGAGCGCGAAAAGAATATGCAGATTGCCAGCAACTTGGTCGCGGCTGGAATGGACGAAAAAGCATTAGAGGCAATAGACCGCAACGATGCAGTTTCGGAAAAGGATTACAAAAAAACTTCCACTGGATTTGTAACCAACACACTATCGACCCGATGGGTTGTCGAGATTGTCGACCCGGAGCAAGTCCCTCGCGAATACTGCGAGCCTAACCAGACACGGCTCAATGCCGCGGTCAAATTAGGCAAGCGTGAGATCGCCGGTTGCAAAATTTATGAAAAAACCTTTTCGGTAACTAGGGCGTAAGCATACGGGGTTTTGCGTACCGGCTGGCGCAAATTAAATGGTGCAATGCAGTGTATGCCAGCCCCAAATAAAAATTAAAAAAATCGGAGGATAAAAAAATGATTAGCACAGAACCAATTACAGTTAAATACGATGGTGTTTTTACGGATAAAGAAACAAATATTATGAGGAAACTTGTCTACCAAGCAAAGGAAAAATACCGCTCTTTACGAAATGAGCAACTAGACGACTTGATGCAGGAACTAGCAATCCACGCGTATAGGGCAAAACAAAAGTTTATCCCAAATAAAACCGACTGTAGTTTTCTCACGTTTCTATATGTAGTTTTGGAGCGGAGACTAAAAGAAATGATACGTTTCCAAATGTGCCACAAACGAAGTGCGGCGTTGCATCAAACAGACATATCAGAATTAGAACCATTTTTGCAGGAGCCGGAACAGGATAATGATTATGTTATCGACCAGATGCGTTTTGCCGAGATGTTGCCGCGCCGGAATAAGAAAATTTTCAAATATATGTTGGCCGACCTTACGCAGGAAGCCATCGCGAAAAAGATGAGAAAAAGCGCTTCAGAAATGTATTACGAAATACAAGATACGCGCCAGTTGCTCGTTACTTTGAGAAAGCTGGGGGGGGGTATTAGCGTATGTCTAATATAAGTACCACTTGCCGAATTTGCGGCCGGCCTTTGACGAATAAAATCAGCGTTGAACTTGGCATTGGCTCGGTTTGCAGATTAAAGAACGGCACAGGCAAAGTAACACAACGGGAACTGTTCGGGGCTGGAGCGGTTGAGGCAATAAAAAATTTCAACTCGGATATTGTTTTATCGCGTGATAGCCAAGGCGTGAATACGAATGTTCCGCGCCGCATTGTCCGGCACAGCCCCGATGGTTTTGAATGGGGCTATGGCGGCAGCGGACCGTCGGATCTGGCACTAAATATCCTATCGATTTTTGTCGGCCAGAAAGCGGCGGAAAAAGACGGACTTTACCAATATTTCAAGTGGGAATTTATAGCGACCATGCCAAAGCAAGGCGGCGTTATACGCCGCGAGGACATTTTGAGTTGGATTAAAGAAAGGAGCAAAAATAAATGAATGACAACAAAGAAATTATTAAGTTGTTGAAAACCATGCAGTTTCAGCTAGCTGTACTGATTGGAGTGATTATTGGCACTCTGTTTCGGGCAACCGCCGCTGGATTTTTTATCGCGAGGGTGTGAGTGAGTTAAAAAAACATAAAGGAGAAAACTAAAATGACGGACAGTAAAAAATATTCGTTGGTTGAAACAGATTTTAAGATGCATCTAGGCATTAAATTATTCCGCATAAAAGCAGAGATAACTTTTAGTACGAAATTCGGAACTGTTGAAGCTGGAGAACTTGGCGGCTACATCGAGAAAGAGCA
>BGZN01000071.1 GCA_003864455.1 Candidatus Termititenax aidoneus
TTTCTCCTGCTGGGTATTCCGCTGATGTGGCTGGAGTGGGCGCTTGGCCGCCGCGGCGGTTCTTTCGGACACGGCAGCGCGCCGGGCGCATTTGCCTCGCTGCGGAAAAGCCGCTGGGGTAAGTATCTCGGCGCGCTGGGTGTTTTCAATCCGCTGATTATTTACACCTACTATACATATATCGAGTCGTGGCTGCTGGCTTACGCTTTTTTTGCGCTGGTCAACGCTTACGCCGGGCAGGAGTTAATCGGTTTCCTGAAAACTTTTCAGGGGCTGGACGGCTCGCCGATTTATGCCGCTTACTTTTTCTTTGTCCTGACTTTTCTGGCCAATATGTTTGTCCTGCGGCGCGGCATCAGCGGCGGCATCGAAAAACTGGCGCGCTGGGGTATGCCGCTCCTGCTGGCGCTGGCGGTTGTGCTTATGGGACGCGTGCTGACCCTGCCCAATGTCTGGGACGGCTTCGGCTATTTCTGGAATCCCGATTTCAGCAGGCTAAAAGACGCTTCGGTCTGGCTGGCCGCCGGCGGACAGGTTTTTTATTCGTTGTCGGTGGGCATGGGGATTATCATTACTTACGCGTCGTACCTCAAACCCCAAGACGATGTGGCTTTGTCCGGCCTGACTTCCGCCGCGACCAATGAATTTTTTGAAGTCATTGTCGGCGGCTCATTGATTATTCCAGCGGCGTTTGTCTTTTTCGGCGCGGCGGCTCTGGCACCGATTGCGCAGAGCGGCTCTTTCAATCTCGGCTTCGTGACCATGCCGCTGATTTTCCAGCAAATACCGCTGGGCAATATTTTTGCGGGTTTGTGGTTTGCCCTGCTTTTCCTCGCCGGCATCACCTCGTCGGTGTCTGTTGCCCAGCCGGTCATCGCTTTTTTGCAGGACGAATTGCGGCTGTCGCATAAAAAATCCGTCAATATTTTTACACTCGTTGCCTTTGTCCTCTGTCAGCCCGCGATTTTTTTCCTTGGCCACGGCGTGCTGGATGAGTTGGATTTTTGGGGCGGCAGTTTTTTACTGGTCGTGCTGGCGCTGATTGAGACGATTTATTTTGTCTGGGTATTCGGCTTGGACAATGTTTGGCAAGAAATCCAGCAGGGCGCGGCAATTTCTCTGCCGCGTTTTTACCGTTTTGTGCTCAAATACATCACGCCGACGATTTTGCTCATGATTATGGGCGCCTGGTTTTGGCAGGACGCCGTGCCAAAATTCTTGCTGGCCAATGTCAACGCGGCGGACAAGCCGTACATCATCGGCACATGGATTGTGATGTTGGTCTTATTCCTTATCCTGCTGGCCTTGATTAAAATCGCCTGGCGGAAAAACAATCATTCAGCAAAAACGAGGTGGCGCCAATGAATATTTACGGCTTGATTTTATTTGTCGTTTCCTGGGGCACAATTATCGGCCTGACCGTGTATTGTTTCTGGAAATTGCTGCGGAAATAATTTTCACTTTGCCTAGCCATTGGCTCGGTCAGCCGACGATACTTCCGCGGCGGCAAACTCGTAATAGACACTAGAAGTCCTGACAAAAACTCCAACATTTTTGCCAACTGGCATAAAAGTTGCTCTTTTAGTTATAAAAACTATAAGGAGAGAAAAATGCCAAGAACAACCAATATTGTGCTAAAAGAAATTATAGAAAACAAAATCCTCTTTATTAGAGGCAAAAAAGTTATGCTGGATAGGGATTTAGCTGGATTGTATGGTGTACTCAACAAGAATCTGAATAAGGCGGTAAAAAGAAATATTAGGCGCTTCCCGGAGGATTTTATGTTTCAGTTATCCAGAGTAGAATTTGCAAACTTGAAGTTCCAATTTGGAACTTCAAGTTGGGGCGGTGTGCGTAAATTGCCTTATGTTTTCACCGAGCACGGCATCTTGATGCTCTCCAGTGTTTTAAATAGCGAGAGAGCTGTCAATGTGAATATTCAGATTATGCGTACCTTTACAAAACTGCGTGAAGTTGTGCTGTCGCACAAGAATTTACAACGCAAAATAATAGAAATGGAAAAGAAATATAATTACAAATTTCAAGTTGTTTTTGCAGCTATCAAAAAATTGCTGGCCGTGCCGCAGCCGGAATATTCACCGGCTAAAAAAATCGGTTTTTTACCGCACGCGGAACGAAAAGAAAAATAATTTTTGTTGCTCTAATCTTCCAGCTTCCATCTGACATAATTTTCGAGCTGTTCCGGCGTCGCGTTAAAGAAACGTTGTTCTTTATTCAAAGAACGCATGGCGGCCATTTCAGCGTCGTTGAGAGCAAAATCAAAAATTTCGATATTCTCTTTGATGTAGTCAGGATTGATTGCGCCGGGAATGACCGAAAACCCTTCCTGAATGTGCCAGCGCAGGATGATCTGCGCGGGAGTCTTGCTGTGCGCCTCAGCAATTTTTCTAATCACCGGGTCTTTGAACAGTGCGCCCTGACTCATGGCGCCGCCCAATGGAAACCAGCATTCCACCGCGATGTTGTAAGGCTTTACCTTTTCACGCATCTCCAAACGCTGCGCATAGGGGTGGCATTCCATTTGCAGCACGGCGGGTTTGATTTTCATATTGTCCACGATAGCGCTGAAAACCTCGTCATTGGCGTCGAAATTACTGATACCCAGCGCGTGCACCTTTCCGGCGGCTACGGCTTTCTCCATGTCTTTCCATGCGCCCACAAAGTCGCCAACGGGTTGATGTACATACAGCAGGTCGATGTAATCCATTTGCAGGCGTTCCAGCATCCTGTCTATGGCTTCAAGGGTTTTACCCTCGCCGTATTCAGACGGCCACAGCTTGCTGGTGATCCAAAGTTCTTCGCGGGGAATGCCGCTTTCCCTGACGGCTTCACCCACGCCGGCCTCATTCTGGTAAGCATGGGCGGTGTCCACATGGCGGTAGCCGCTGCGGAAAGCCACAAGACAAGCCTGTTTGCCGTCTTCCTTTGACGCCAGATATGTGCCGAGTCCAAACTGGGGCATTGCCAATCCATTGTTCAGTTTGAGGGTTGGCACATGCGCAGTCTGTGCCTTTAACGGGTTGATAGATGTTGTTTCCATTTTATTCTCCTTTTGTTTTTGTTGTAAGTAGGCGCCGGCCGTCCCGAATATCAGCAGAAAAACCAGCAGCAGGCCGAGTCCCAGCGCGAAAAACCTGCCGCTGTTTTTTGTATTAGTTCTATAAAGTTTTTTCATTTCCATGTTCCTCCTCAAAAATTATTTTTCAAGACCAGTGTATTGAGTGTCCGAGACCGGCTCAAGCCACGCAACCGCCGCATCGTCTTTGAAACTCGTGATAGCGATGTGCGTCATGTTGCTGTTTTTTTGCTCAAACTTTTGTTTTTCACTGCCGTGCCTCCTTGTGGTGGGATTTTTCCCTCTTTAGCCGCGAGGGTTTTCGTGTAGAACGCTGTCAACTTATTCATGGCGGCAGCCACATACTTCGGGACCCAATAGGTTTCGATATGCGTTGCGCCCTCGATTTTGAACAGTTCCTTGTCCTTCGTGCCGATGGCTTTCTTAAAAGCGTCCTCGGTCATGTACAGGCTGTCGGCCTTGCTGCCGGCAATCATCAGCAGCGGCTGGTCGATCAGTTCGATCTGGTCAGTAGCGTCCCAGCTCATTAAGTCCATCAGGCTGCTCACCGTGTAAGATCCGCCGGAGTTGGGATAAGCGCCAGAGTTAGGGTGGCCATGCGTCCGCTCGTAATAGATAGCCCCCTCACGATACATTTCAAACGGCAGCGCGGCAATTTGTTCGTCTGTTTGCGCCGCGCCGCCTCCCACATAGAGGATTTTGCCACCGCTCGCTTCCTGCGCGCGGGCAGCCGAAGCCTGCCTTAGACGCTCTTGGATCGTGTTCAACTGCGAATCCTTGAAACCATTGCGGCGCACCCGTCCGGAATTGAACATGCTCAGCGTCGCAACCGCCTTGAAACGTTTGTCGACTTTTGCAGCTCCCAAAGAGTATCCGCCGCCGCCGCAGATACCAAGCAGGCCAAGACGTTCGGCATCGACACCTGCATAGCGGGTGATGAAGTCCGCCGCGCCGTGGATGTCCTCGATACGGCACGCGGGTTTGTCCGTGTTGCGCGGTTTGCCGCCGCTCGCTCCCTGATATGCCGCGTCCATCGCGATCGTGATGTAGCCCTGTTCGGCTAATCGCTGCGCATAGAGACCTGCAACCTGTTCCTTTACGCCGCCGTTCGGGTGCGCGACGATGATGGCAGGGTATTTCTGCTGCGGAGTATAATTTGCTGGAGTGTAGACGTTAGCCGCAATTTTCAGACCGTTGAGCCGGTATTTGACCGGATGGATATTGACCTTACCCGGTTCATTCCTCGTAATTGCTCCGCCGTAGGTCAACGTGAACGGATTATTTTTCCGGTAGTTCCCGGCAACGGCTTCCCCGCTTTTGCAGGCGGTCTGAAAAATTGCCAGCAGAAAAACGACTGCCAGCGAAAGATATTTTTTCATGCTATTTCCTCCTGTGCTAATTTTTTCTCATATTCAAAAAAAGTGGTGTCGTAATTGGCTATTTTGAGATCCAGTTTTTCCAGTGTTTTTTGCATTTCTGCTATCCGCTTCGCGAGAAGTTCGCGCTGTTCGATCAGAATTTTTTTGCGGATTGGCCGTGTGCGATCCCCTTTTTGGAACAACGCGACATAATTAATCAATACCTTTACAGGAATTCCCGCCGTCCGCATACACTTGATAAAATAAACCCACGCGCAGTCCAGTTTGTTATAGTCCCGAAAGCCGCTTTTATTCCGCGTTACCGGAGGAATTAGTCCAATGCGCTCATAATAATGGAGAGTATCAGTGGATAACCCGTACTGCCTGCCTACTTCAGCGATATTCATTTTCACTCTCCGCGACAATATTTTGTTTAAATGTACAAGCTGGAGTGAACTCTAGGTCAAGCGGGAGTTTTTTACTCCGCGCCAAATCTCTGATTGATCGCGCCGCCCATGCCGAACAGGAGCAAAATAAAAAACAACGGTTGACCGAGGTACGGAATGAACGGGCAAAAAAACAACACGCTCACGCCGAGGAGCATTTCCAGATAGATGTGGTCGCGGTAAGTGAAAATTTTGACCGTGGTTTCGCCGAGCAGCATAGCCGCGCTGTAAAAAGCAAAAAAAAGAAAAAAAACATACAGAGCCGTAAAAACCGGTGCGAGAAAAATCCCGAGCACTGTACCGAGCAGCGCCGCAAAAATAAGCGGTGTGAGGATCAGGCCGAAAAATCCGCTGACCAAAGCGTCAGGCCATTTAATGCGCAAATACTCACCGACGTTCAAAATATTTGGCCGCAGAAAATATAAAAAGAAAAAACCTAAAATCACAAAACTCAAATCTCCGACCCAGCAATTACCGGCATTATCTCTTGTGCCATAAACTGCATCCCCTGTTTTTGTATTATAACTATGCGTATGAGCACCGGTATCTGTTGTTGAGCCGGAAATATTATGCTCATGACCTCCGCTGCCGTCTGATGTGCTGCCGGTGCCTGAATGTCCATGTCCTCCGCTAGAGCTTATCGTGCCGCTGCCAGAGTGTATATGTCCACCGCCAGTGTTTACCGAGAGGCCATTCAGGGACAGACCGGATAAAGAGAAACCAGGCAAAGTTAGCCCTGTCGCCCCGTGGCCATGCGAGGGGAGATTGGTTGTTTGCAGAGTTACGCTCCGGCTGTCCGCGCCGCCAGTCGCACCGGAAGCCGCACCGCCGCGCAAAAACTTATTGATT
>BGZN01000072.1 GCA_003864455.1 Candidatus Termititenax aidoneus
ACCATGTTGTGCGGGACAATCTGCCTGGCCGAAGAGCCAGAATAATCAGGTATATCCGGCGCAACCTTTTGGCGCTGGGTTATGCGGCGCAGGAATTTCACCGGAAGATTACTGAAGAGGCGGAGCGGAAAATCATTGAGCCGAAATTTCCCAATCCGGCGGACAGAGTGCCTGTTATTTAATCACACTCTTCAGCTCTCCAATTCTTAATTATTGTGCTAAAAACGCCGGCAGTTTTTGCGCCAGTTCCAGACCGGCCTGATAGCCAGCCTGATAAAGATTGTCCAGTTTTTCCCAGTTGCGCTCCAGCCGCCCGACCTTGAGATTTTCCGGCGGATACACGGTCAAACATTTGCCTGCGGCTGCCAATTTATCGACTATGGCCAGTTCACGATTGTACACGGCGGAGCGCTGGCTCAACGCTTCAGCCAGTTGCGGATTATTGGGCAGCACAGCTTTGAGCAAACGCAGTAGCCGCGGATTTTCTTTTTTCAAATAGCCTTTGGGACGGGTGCAAACGACGACGCTTTTGACGTGGCCGTTTTGTCCGGCGTATTCGATCGGTATGGAGTCCGCGATGCCGCCGTCGAGATACAACTGCCCGTCCAGCTCGACCGGTTTGCTGACAAAAGGCATGCTGGCCGAGGCGCGGATCGCCGGCGTCATATTGGCTTTGTTCTGTAAATACACAGCCTGGCCGGTCGCGCAGTCCGTGGCCACCGCGATAAAACGCACCGGACTTTGCTCAAAAGTCTGATAATCAAAAGGGATCAATTTTTGCGGAATTTCCTCGTAAACAAATTTGGCGGAAAAAAGATTGCCCTCGCGCAGGAGATTGCGCAGACTGAAATAACGCGGATCGCGCCCGTAACGCTGCAGGATTTCGCGGTTGCGGCCGCGCTGTCTGCTGACATAAGACACACCCATGCAAGCTCCAGCAGACACGCCGATGATAAATTCAAAAATCAGATTTTTTTCGTCCAGCGCGTCGAGCACTCCGGCGGTGAATATACCGCGCAGCGCGCCGCCTTCGAGGACGAGATTTGCCTGCACCAATTCGGACATACGAAACGTATTATATAAAATGACAAAATTTTTTACAAATTTGGCCGTAAAGTTTATAATCGCCTTATGCACAGCCGAGATATTCGCGCGCAATTCCTGAAATTTTTCGAGAGCAAGGGGCATACTTTTGTGCCGAGCGCGCCGGTGCTGCCGGTGGGCGACGCGACTTTGCTTTTTACTAACTCCGGCATGAATCAATTTAAGGATATTTTTTTGGGGAATGGCAGCCGGCCGTACACGCGCGCGGTCAACAGCCAGAAATGCATTCGCGTCTCCGGCAAGCACAATGATCTCGAAGAAGTCGGCAAAGACACTTATCATCACACTTTTTTTGAGATGCTCGGCAACTGGTCTTTTGGCGATTATTACAAAACCGAGGCGATACAGTGGGCCTGGGAATTGCTGACCGCGGTCTGGAAACTGCCCAAAGCAAAACTCTACGCCACAGTGCATACCACCGATGGGGAAGCCGCGGAAATCTGGCGGACGAAAACGGACATTGACCATAGTCATATTGGTTTTTTTGATAAAGAAAATTTTTGGGAAATGGGCGAGACCGGACCCTGTGGTCCCTGCTCGGAAATACATATCGATCTGGGCGCTGACCGCTGCGACAAAAAAGATGAGCCCGGCCATATTTGCGGCGTGAATGGCAGTTGCGCGCGTTTTATTGAGCTGTGGAATTTGGTTTTCATGCAGTACGAGCGCGGCGCGGATGGCAAACTGAAAGACCTGCCCAAAAAACACGTCGACACCGGCATGGGCTTTGAACGCATCTGCGCGGTTTTGCAAAATGTTTCTTCCAATTACGACACGGATATTTTTATTCCGTTGATCCAGGAAGCGGAAAAAAATTTCCGGTGTGCCGTATCAGCCGGACTTGAGCGGTATGCCGCATCGCGTGATCGCCGATCATTTGCGCCTGCTGTCTTTTGCGATCGCCGACGGCATTTTGCCGGCCAATGACGGCCGCGGCTATGTTCTGCGTCGCGTTTTGCGCCGCGCCGCGCGTTATGGCCGCAAGCTGGGCTTGCGCGAGCCGTTCCTTTGCCGCATGGTCGGCGTGCTGGCGGAAACCATGGGCTCTGTTTTTCCGGAAATCAAGGACAAGCGCGAATATGTGGCAAAAATTTTGCAGGCCGAGGAACAGGCTTTCAATAAAACTCTCGACCGCGGACTGGAATTGTTTGCGGAGATAACGGCGCAAAATCAAAAGTCCAGCCGAAAAATTATTTCCGGCGCGGAAGTTTTTAAACTTTATGACACTTACGGTTTTCCGGTCGACCTGACGGCGATGCTGGCTGCGGAGCAGGGTCTGGCTGTTGATCTGTCCGGTTTTGACACGGAGATGCAAAAACAGCGCGCCAAAGCCCGCGCCGCCGGATTGGGCGCCAAAGGCGGAATCGGCGGAGAGATCGTGCTGGAGGCCGGCGACGATGCCGCTAAACAGGCTATGGCCAGACACCACACCGCCACGCATTTGCTCCACGCCGCTTTGCAAAAAACGCTGGGCAAACACGCCACACAAGCCGGCTCTATGGTCGCGCCGGAGAAACTGCGTTTTGACTTTAATCATTTTCAAGCTCTGACGCCGGAGGAAAAACAAAAAGTGGAAGCTCTGGTCAATGCGGAAATCCAGAAAAATGTCGCTCTGGTTATCAAGGAAATGCCCATACAGGAGGCCAAAGCCAGCGGCGCTATGTCTTTGTTCGGTGAAAAATACGGCGCTGTTGTCCGCGTGGTGGCGATCGAGGATTTTTCCAGGGAGTTTTGCGCCGGACATCATGTCGCCAGCACCGGCGAGATTAAAGTTTTTAAATTGATTTCCGAGTCGGCTTTGTCCACGGGCATACGGCGCATCGAAGCGGTGGCCGGCGATGCAGTGCCTGTTTATTATGCGCAGGAATTTGCCAAACTGAACATGGAGTTAAATAAGTTGGGTTTGCCGGAAACGCGATTTGACGCGCAGGCCGCGCCGCCGGAACTGGACGAGCGGCTGCAAACCGGCTATCAAAATATTGAACGCAAAAAAGAACAATTAAAAAATGAACAGAAGCTTCTGGAAAAACAAAAACTGCAGACGGCTCTGGCCAAAGTCAGCGAGTATGCGCGGCAGAAAAAAGAAATAAAAAATATTCCAGTCATCGCGGTAAATATCGGCGAAGCTGACCGCGCCGCCGCCAGCGCCGTGGCGGACAGTTTGCGCAATGTTCTGGGCGAGGGCGTGGTCGTGCTGGGCGCGGTAGACGCCGGCAAAGCGCTTTTACTGGCCGCGGTTACGCCAAAATACCAAACGCCGGAATTTAACGCCAATAAAATCATTCAAAAGATCGCTCCGCTGATAGCCGGCCGCGGCGGCGGCAAACCCGATCTGGCGCAGGCCGGCGGCGCTAAACCGGAAGGTCTGCCGGCGGCTTTGCAGGCGGCTGTTGAGATGGTCGGTCTTTGAGCGGCTTGCCTTGAGCACAGTCGAAAGGAGTCGAAATGACCAATATTCTGGCTATCGACTATGGCAGCAAAAGGATCGGTCTGGCTGCCAGCAATCAACTGGGCATCAGCGCGCCGCTGGATTTCATCGAAAATAATTCGGAAAAAATAAAAAAATTGCGGCGGATTATTCAGGATAGAAATATTCAGAAAATAATTCTGGGTTTGCCGGTAACTCTGTCCGGACGGGAAGAAAGCGCCGCGCAAAAAGCGCGTGAATTTGCAAAAGAGCTGGCGGCGCTAAATTTGCCGGTCGAGTTTTATGATGAGCGTCTGTCCACCGCGGAAGCGCACAAGATGATGCTACAATACGGCTTGTCCGCCAAAGAACGCCGGACGAAAGTTGATTCGCTGGCGGCCTGTATTTTGCTGGAAAATTATTTGAAAGGGAAAAATGCGCAATAATTTTAAAAAATACCGGCGTGCAGCCGCTCTGTATTGGCGGAAAAATAAAAAATACCTGCGGCTGATTTTTTATCGTTATGTATTGCCGGCAGCTTTGTTGCTAACACTTTGGTCGACAGTTTTTTTAGGTGTGGATAATAGTTTTTCGCAGCGGACTTTTTTAATCAGAGTATATAAAAACAATACAGCGCAGGAAGTCCTGGCCGCTCTGCACGCCAACGGCTTGGCGCGGAATAAATTTAACACCAAACTAGCGGTGCGTTTGGGGCGCTATGACCGCAAAATTCACGCCGGCGAGTTTATTCTGGCGCCGAGCATGTCGTTGAAAAGGATTATGGAAACCCTGGGCGAACGGCATGGCTTGAGTTTGACTTCTTCAAAACAGGTGGTGATCCCCGAAGGATATTCTCTGCAGGAAATAATCGAGGCGCTGGACAAAGCTGGCGTGGTCAGCAAAAAAGCTTTCGCGGATTATTTTGCCGCGTACGAACCGCGGCTCTGGCGCGAGCGTTATGCTTTTCTGGCGGACAATAAATTGACCGGCGCGGTTTTTTTCGAAGGCTATCTGTATCCCGACACATATATTTTTGCCGAAGACACTACACCGCAAGCTGTGCTGGATTTTATGCTGGGGCGTTTTGAGAAAAAAATCTATCCGCGTCTGCAGGAGGCGGCCGGCGCTTACAATATTCATGAATTGCTGACGCTGGCCTCGATTGTGGAAAAAGAAGCGGTGTTCAAGGAAGAAATGCCGCTCATTGCCGGCGTGTATTACAATCGTCTGCGTATTCGCATGCACTTGGGGTCTTGTCCCACGATCAAATACGCGCTGGGCAATCCGCGCAAAAAAAATGTGCTGTATAAGGACCTGGAAATCAAATCACCTTACAACACCTACAAAAATTACGACCTACCGCCCAGTCCGATTGGTTCGCCCGGCCTAAACGCTATCGACGCTATCGTAAACACGCCGAAAACCAAGTACTTGTATTTTTTTGCCAAAGGCGACGGAACTTCAGTTTTTTCTAATACATATGAGGAACATCTGCGCAAACAGGGCGCCAATCCGTCGTTTTTGTATAATAGCAATTGACAACTATGCTGCCTGTGTGTTAAAAGTTAGACGGATCGATATTATTGTTGTGGTATTATAATTTTGGTTTATGTTATAGAAAACATGACATTATGGAAGTTGTACGGTATACAAATATTAAAAAGAATCAGTAATATCGCTCACGTAGTCATACTTGCCGAGTTGAAATTTTCGGTATTGTCGCACAAACCAATGTGCGTGGATTGAAATGTGGTTTTATATGTTTATGTTTTAGATTTGTAGAATTACTCCCTTGTGGGCAACGAAGGGCTTTGCTCTGGCTTCGTGTGTAAAAGGGGTAATTCTATATATATTGTTACTTATAGGTTTCTGTAATATACTTAGGAAAGTTTATTGCTGTTGAGTGCCCAAAAGCAGAGTTTTCTGTTATGATTTTTGGGTAACTGGAAAAATGTTTGATAATTTTGAAGGGGGAAATTAAGATGTCCGCATATACTGTAGAAATGGAAATTTCTGGCGATACGGCAATGTGGACGCGCCCCGACACGGGAGATTGTCCGGTTAGTTATCCTGCTCCAACTTATTCGGCGGTGAAAGCAATTTTTGAATCGGTGCTTTGGGGACCGGCAATTATAGTTGTTCCGGTTAAGGTCGAAATTTGCGCGCCGCTTCAGTATCATTCATATTATACTAATTACGGCGGTCCGTTGCGCGAAGGCAAAGCGATCAAAGATGGCAA
>BGZN01000073.1 GCA_003864455.1 Candidatus Termititenax aidoneus
AGTTGCACCAGATTATTTCAGGAGAAGTAAGATGGGCTTGATAAAGATTTTCTAGACAGTCTTTCGGATAGAAAATGTCATCATCAACAGTGATAATTAAATAGTCTTGATATTTTTGGAGCGCTGGAATAAGTTTGGTAAAAGATTTTATATCGCGAGTCCATTCAATGGACAACCCTTTTTTCATTAATTTTAATAGTTTTTTAGGAAGTTGTTTTTCCCTTTGCGGATAGTCCTGTGGCTGAAGCCACAAGACTATCCGCAAAGGTTTCAAGTTTTGATTTAATAAAGTTTTGATAGTGTGATGGACTGTGACAACTCTGGCAGGATAGGACGTCATAGAAACTATTAAATTGTGAGCAGTTTTTCTAAATAATTTGTGTGTATTCCAGTAAAAAATATTTTGCAGTAATAAGAATATTGTTTTTATTGCCTGAAACAACTCTTTCAGAGTTTCTTTGAAAAAATGTAAACAATCTATAAACGAAATGGTTGGGTCAGGATATACGCGGGGGGGGGGGGGGGGGGGGGTAACTGTTAAGCGCTGGTTTTTCACAATATTCTCCTCAAGTACTGCCCCGTGTAAGACCGCGGATTTTTGGCCACTTCTTCCGGCGTGCCTTCCGCGACTATCTCGCCGCCGGCGTCTCCGCCGTCCGGTCCGAGATCGATAATGTGATCGGCGGATTTTATTACGTCGAGATTGTGCTCTACAACGATAATCGTGTTTCCGCTGTTGACCAGGCGGTTGAGCATTTCGATGAGTTTGTGCACGTCGGCAAAATGCAGGCCGGTGGTCGGCTCGTCCAAAATATACAAGGTTTTGCCGGTGGAGCGTTTGGATAATTCGGCGGCCAATTTGATGCGCTGGGCTTCGCCGCCGGACAGCGTGGTGGCCGCCTGCCCAAGCTGAATATAATTTAAGCCGACGTCCTGCAAAGTTTTCAATTTGCGCTCGATTTGCGGAATGTTTTGAAAAATCTCGTAGGCTTCGTCAATGGTCATGTTGAGCACGTCATTGATATTGCGGCCTTTGTAGCGCACTTCCAGCGTTTCTTTGTTGTAGCGTTTGCCCTGGCAGACTTCGCAGGGCACATATACATCGGGCAAAAAATGCATCTCGATTTTTTTGATGCCGTCGCCTTCGCAGGCTTCGCAACGTCCGCCTTTGACATTAAAAGAGAACCGTCCGGCCTGATAACCGCGCTGTTTGGCTTCGGGAGTTAAGGAGAATAATTCACGCACCGGAGTGAAAACTCCGGTGTAAGTGGCTGGATTGGAACGCGGCGTGCGGCCGATTGGGTCTTGATCGATGACGATAATATTGTCGATATTTTCCGCGCCTTTGATGCCGCTGTATTTGATCGGCGGCAGGGAACTGCCGTGCAGTTTGTGCATAAGCAGCGGATACAAAGTGTCGGTAATCAGCGAGGATTTGCCGGAGCCGGACACGCCGGTAACGCAGATAAATTTACCCAGCGGAAAACTGACGGTCAGTTTTTTTAAATTGTGCTCCGCGACATTGACCAGCGTGAGTTTTTGTTTATGGCCGGCGCGCCGCTGCTGCGGTATGGCAATTTTTTGCCGGCCGGACAAAAAAGCGCCGGTCAAAGAATTAGGATTTTTCAGCACTTCCTGCGGCGCGCCTTCCGCGACGACACGGCCGCCGAGTTTGCCGGCGCCTGGCCCCATGTCTATCAAATGATCGGCGGCCAGCATGGTTTCGTCATCATGTTCGACCACGATTAAAGTATTGCCGAGATCGCGCAAATGTTTCAGACTGGCCAGCAGTTTGGCATTGTCTTTTTGATGCAAGCCGATGGACGGTTCGTCGAGCACATACAGCACACCGACCAGACCGGAGCCTATTTGCGTGGCCAAACGAATGCGCTGGGCTTCGCCGCCGGACAGCGTAGCGGAAGTCCGCTCCAGAGACAGATAATCCAGCCCAACATCGGCCAAAAATTTTAAGCGCGCGTTAATTTCTTTTAAAACTTGCCGCGCGATAGTTTCCTCGGTCTTGTTTAATTTCAGTTCATTCAGCCAGCCGCGCAGTTCTTTGACAGATAAGGTTGTCAGTTCGCTGATGTTTTTGCCGCGGATTTTGACAGACAGCGCGACGGGATTTAATTTGCGGCCGCCGCAGGCCGCACAAGGCTTGATCGTCATGTATTTTTCCATGTCCTCTTTGCGCCACTCGGATTCAGTCTGCTGATAGAGCCGCTTCAGATTGCGCACCACGCCTTCAAAACGTCCCGACCAATCGTAATACTTGCTTTCGTCATGTTTGGCGTGCAAATGAAAATCGATGCGGTCGTCCGTGCCGTAAAGCAAGATTTGCTGGACGTTTTTGGGCAGTTTTTTAAATGGCGTGTCCAGCGTAAATTTATACTTGCGCGCCAGAGACTGCACCATCTGTCCCATAAAGCCGCGCATCTGGGAAGCCCAGGGCAGCAGCGCGCCTTCCGCCAGAGTCAATTCAGGGTTGACGATTTTTTCCGGCGCAAAAATATAATTAGAACCCAGACCTTTACATTCGGGACACGCGCCGTAAGGATTGTTAAACGAAAAAGTACGCGGCAAAATTTCCGGTATAGAAATATCGCAATCCGTGCAGGTGAATAATTCGGAAAACAATTCCAGGGTTTCGGTTTTGTCTTCGGCGATAGTCAGAACTTCGGCCAGATGATTGCCGTCTTTGAGCGCGGTTTCAACAGACTCAAAGATGCGTTTATAATTTTCAGGACTGACCGTCAACCGGTCGATAACCGCTTCGATAGTGTGTTTTTGATTTTTGTTGAGCGGAATTTTTTCGTCGAGCTGATAAATGACACCGTTGACACGTACCCGCGTGTAGCCTTTTTTGCGCAAATCTTCAAAAAGTTTGGCATACTCACCTTTGCGTCCGCGCGCCAGCGGCGCAAGAATGCTGATTTTCGCGCCCTGTGGTTTAGCGGCGATACGGTCGGCGATTTCCTGCGCGGACTGCTTGTGCACCGGCTTGCCGCATTTGGGACAATGCGGAATGCCGATATGCGCGAAAAGCAGACGGAAATAATCGTAAATCTCCGTTACTGTGCCGACTGTGGAACGCGGATTTTTAGAGCGGCTTTTTTGGTCAATAGAAATTGCCGGCGACAGGCCGTTGATAAAATCCACATCGGGTTTTTCCATTTGGTCAAGAAAAAGCCGCGCGTAGGCTGACAGCGACTCAACATAACGGCGCTGGCCTTCGGCGTAAATTGTATCAAAAGCCAACGAGGATTTGCCCGAGCCGGATACGCCGGTGATCACGGTCAGAGTGTTGCGCGGAATGGTTACTTCGATATTTTGCAGATTGTGTACGCGCGCGCCTTTGATATAGAGGTCTTCGGTGGCCATGGGGAGTTAGTATATCACAATTTTATTTTCAGCCATTCCGCCGTTTTTTTAGCGTTCAAATTTAAAATATTTTCCTGCTTGATGCCCTGCGCCAGCGCAACCTCCATAGCCCGGGACACTTCACCGACCCTTGTAGCGACATGCGCGTCAGAATTGATCACGACCGGCATGTTGCGCTCTTTTAGGATACGCATTATCTCCAGGCAGTTATTGTACGAGCCGTGCCGCGCGAGGCCGAAAGAAGCATTATTGATTTCCACCAGCTTGCCGTGCTCCTGCGCGGCGGCGATGACGGCTTCATAATCCAGCGCAAAAATCGGATTTTCGATGTGGCCGAGAATGTCCACATGCTGATTGGCTATGACTTTGAGATACATTTCCGTGTTTTGTTTTTTGGTCAGATTTTCCGGCGTAGTCACGGCGTGCGCTGACGCGACCACCACGTCCAGCGCGGCCAACATTTCCGGTTCTAGATCCAGCGCGCCGTCTCGGGAAATGATATTCACTTCCGCGCCACGCAGCAGGCGCACGCCGCGCAAATATTCCGGCAAAGCGCGCAGATTGTAAAAGAAATATTCATGTGCGCCGCCCGGCATATTTGGCGCATGATCGGTAATGGCTAAAATTTTCAAACCGCGCTGTTTGGCGGCCAAAGCCATTTCGTCTATTGTGGAGTAAGCGTGTCCGCTGCCGATGCTGTGCGTGTGTAAATCCGCGCGGATTTTCATTTAGTTCTGGGCTTCTGCCAGTTTATTCAAAATCTCGTCGGGAACATCCGCGTTGTGGCTGACCTTTTGCACATCGTCCAATTCCTCGATTTTTTCCACGAGATTGAGAATTTTGCCAGCGGTATTTTCCTCACTCACCGCAATAGTGTTGTCGGCGATGAGCGTAATCTCCGCGTTGTCTATGGGCAAACCGGCGGCTTCCGCGGCCTTGACGCATTTGTCAAAATCCGCCGGCTCACAGGTTACTTCAAGAGCGCCGTCGCCGTAATCTTTGATATCTTCCGCGCCGGCGTCGAGCAGAGTTTCCATGAGTTTGTCTTCGGTAACTTTGCTGGAGTCAAATTCCAAAAGACCTTTTTTGTGAAACATAAAACTGACCGAGCCAGGCGTGCCGAGATTGCCACCGTTTTTTTCCAGCGTGGAGCGTACCAGAGAAGCGGTGCGGTTGCGGTTATCGGTCTGGCATTCGATGAGCATGGCCACTCCGCCCGGCGCATAGCCTTCATAAGTAACGCTCTCGATGCCGCCTTCTTTGCCAGCGCCGCGCTCAACCGCGCGTTTGATGTTGTCATTGGGCATGTTGACTTTTTTGGCCTGCTCGATAGCCATACGCAGACGAGAGTTCAGCGTGGGATCAGCGTTGCCGCCTTCTTTGACCGCGGTGATGATGTCCATTGCCGCTTTGGAAAACGCTTTGCCCTTGACCGCGTCGGCTTTGCCTTTGGTGTATTTGATTTTGCTCCATTTATTGTGTCCGGACATGCTGCCTCCATTAAGGATTTTTAAGAGAGTTCATTATGCAACGAATTGCGCCGCCAGGCAAGGCGCGTTTTACGCGGCGGAAACTTCCGCTGCTTTATGGCGGGCGACAGCCGGATCAAGGTCTTCCGGCTTGATGCCCAGCAGATCAGCGATAGCCTGGCGCAGAGCAAGCGGCAGTTTAAATCCCGCTAACTCTTCTCGGCGTTTTTCCAGAAGGCGGGCCTCTCTTTCCTCCAGAATGTTTTTCTCGCGGATAAAATCAGCGATTTCCGCGGAAAGTTCGATTATTCTTGTTACATAATTATTTGTAGTGCTGCGGTAAACATTATAATTCAGGACGCGCTGCTGATATTCCCATTCCCTGGCTTCAGGCGTGGCGGTCAACAATTGTAAAAAAGCGATATATTCACCGGCTAACTGGGCGATCACAGTATCATTGAATATTTTGTTTTCCGCGGATAAAGAACCGTAATCCATTGTTAAACGGAGTTGAATTGTAAAAGCAACTCTCTGTGCTGTAGTACGCTCTATTGCGCTGGCCTGGCCTGTTTCCCCGTGGAAAACACGAAAAGAATATATGATTTCATTGGCGGAGATTAATTTATTCCCCGCAGCCCGGGCAAAAGCGTTTTCACCAGCATTTAAAAGCCTGGCGCGTTCTTCTATTATAGCGGCGTCTTCCGCCAGAGTTTTACCGCGCTTGCCGCGCAGCCTGTGCAGAGCCAGCAGCGTCTGCTCCAATCCGGGAATGAAATGTACAATTCCATAATTGTGTTTGATCTCAGCGAAAAACTGCGCTTCCTCGACGGCTAATTCACTGCTGATTTC
>BGZN01000074.1 GCA_003864455.1 Candidatus Termititenax aidoneus
CCCCCCCCCCCCCCGCTGTCAACCAAAAGGTATTTTGATATTGTTTTTGGCAAAGCGCTTTTAAAATATAAGCAACCAAAATGATGCCACAAGCAAATCCATTAAACTTAGCGTTAATAGCTAAAATAGACACGGCAGTCAGCAGTAATAAATTTTCTATTCGTCCGCTGTTGTCTGTGGATTGTTCAAAGTTAATGAGCGCCAGCAAAGATATTAAGACCAGTAAAGCTATTAATCCGTCGACATAATAAGAAAACAGTAAAGCAAGCGTGAACGGATTAAGCACGAATAATAGGGCCAAACCTAAAGACACCAGTTTATTGCTCTGAAATTTTTGCGTGAAGGCTAAAGTATAAAAAAACGCCGCCAACAAAAATATAATATTGTAGGATTTGCCCAACTCTATGTTGCCGAATATATCAGAAATAACCGAAGCGTATACCCAGGTAAATTTGGGAAAATTTACAACATGATTATGTGCGCTGGCGTCCGGTACCGCTTTATAATAAGGATTCCAGCCATCGCGCAAACGGACTACCGCTTCTTGGTGATAAGCATTTCCGTCAAAAAAAGAATCGTAAATTAAAGAGCTAACCAATAACGAAGCTATAATTAACAAATAGCAAAATACTACACTATTTAATATATCTTGAGGTTTAGATTTTAGTTTATGTAAGGCATAATAAAACAAAATATGTAAAACAACAGCTAAAACCAAAACGCCGGAATTAAAACCACCAATTTTCAAAACCAAAAAAATACATTTTACTATGTACAAAATAAAAACAAAACTGATAAGCAGAAAGGTTTGTTGCGGCCAAGTCTTGAATAGTTTATTTAACAATTTGAAATATCCCCTACGTCTAGTATAGCAAGTCTTTAATAGTTATTGAAGTTCTTGATACACGGCCATAACTCCGGTCAGCATTTGCCGCATAGTGTATTTAGTATGCGCCAATCGATAAGCGCCCTGCCCCAGCCTGCGCCGCAATTTGTCCTCATCGATTAATCTTTGCAAAGCACGCGCCAGAGCGGAAACATCTTTGGGCGGCACGGTCAAGCCGGATATGCCGTCTAAACTGACCTGCGGCACTCCGCTGGGCAAATTGGTGTTGATGACCGGCTTGCCGTAAGCCATAGCCTCAATTTGTACCAGACCAAATGCTTCTGTTTTTTCGACGGACGGCAGGACAAAAATGTCGCAGTCCGCATAAATTCGGTCAAGTTGGGCGGCTGGCAGCGATGGAAAAAATTTTACTTTGTTTGCCAGACCTAAACGCGCGGCCAATTTTTTTAACCTTTTTTCTAATGCCCCTTTCCCAACTATGACTAAATTGGCGTTTCGTGTTTGCGCAAAAGCTCGCAGCAAAAATTCACAGCCTTTGTAATAAACCAGCCGCCCGACGAACAATACAGATACTGGTTTTTTCTCATTTTTAGGCGGCGAAACATTTTGTTGTACGAATTGTGTACCCTTGGCCAAAACAGCGTCGTCAACGGCAAAAGGCACAACTCGGCATTTATCCCGAAACCCTGGCAAAAAATCCGAGCCGTCTATATGTCCCTGCGCAGCTACTAGAATCCGATCCGCGCGGCGCAGCAGCCATTTAGTCAGCGGCCGATAAAAGAAAAATAGCCATTTTTGCCGGACTATGTCGCTGTGCCACCAAAGCGCTATTCTGGCTTTAGGGCGAAAAAGAAAAACAGCAAGGTCAGCCAGCGGAAAAGGCAAATGAATGTGGATAATGTCATTTTTATACATTTTTTCGTGAAATAGACGCAAAAAAGATAAGGATATCGGCATGGAAAACAAGCGGCCGAAACTGCCGGCCTTATAGACTTTCACCCCATTGATAGTTTCTATGGAAGTTTTGCCTTTATCTTGACAGGCCAGAACTTCCAGGTCGGTTTTATCTTTCAGACCTTCGGCGATTTGCTGGACTACTTTTTCCACGCCGCCGATGACCGGGTAGTAAAGTTTGTTGACCTGCAAGATTTTGAGTTTATTCGGCATAAATTATTTTTCTCCGCTATTATAACTCTCCGCCCCAGAGATAGTCATTAAACTTTCGGGACTTTTCCCTGCCCACCAAATAACAACCGCTAATTCCTAAACGTTGAGCGCGTTTTTTTAATACAGTAAAATCCGCCTCGGTCGGCGTTTCTTTCACCTCTATAGCCACGGACTGGCTTTCCGGCGCGCCAAATGGCGAGCGTAAAATGAAATCTATTTCACCGGTTTTATTTTCATAATAACTTATTCTGACATTCTGAGCAGCCAGTTGACAGGAAACAGCATTTTCAAATTTTTGCCCGCCGGAGAGATCGGCGTTGATCCGTGCTATGCCGTTATCCACAAAATATAATTTTTTAGCTTTTCTCTGGCGCACCGCCGGAGAATCGGACTCCACCGGAATTGTCCGAACCAAATAAGTTTGTTCTAGAAATTCCAGATAATTCTCAATCGTGGCGCGTGCCAAACCGCTGATCATCGAAAGCTCATTGATATTTATCCGGTTGCCAACGCGCACCGCCAGCAGCTCAATCAAGCGGCGAAAATCTGCAATTGAACGAAAATCCGCCAGAGTTTTAACGTCTACATTAATATAAGCGCTGTATATCTCGGAAATTTCCCGAAGTTTTTCTTCACGGCTGGCCGCCAGCGCTACGGCCGGATAACCGCCAAAATTCAAATAATCTTGATAATAATTACGTAAAGACGCAAAAGCTGTTTCATTAAATCGAATCTGCTCGGCATAAATATTTCTAGGGGGAAACGTGTATTTTTTACCGGCAAATTCCAGGTATTCTCGAAAAGTCAACGGAAAAAGTTCATATAAAAATTTTCTTCCGGACAATGATTCTGTAAAATAATTTTTCAAATAATAAGAACTGGAGCCGGACAAAATGAATTTAATATCATAATGATCGTAAAGATATTTTACGATACTGGCAATATTCGGCAAAAACTGAATTTCATCTATTACAATATACATTTTTTGCTTTAGCCGCAAATTATATTTTTGGCCCAAATTAGCGACGACATTATCATAGTCTATAACCTCAAAAATACTTCTGTCGCCAACATTTTCCAGATCCAAAAAACACTTATTAGCGCTCTTAATTTGTTCAAACAGCCATTTAAGCGTAGTGGTCTTACCGGCGCGGCGCGGACCTGTAATCACCATGGCCTGTTTGGTTGTTAATAGATCCTTTTGCAATTCTGGCCATATTTTACGTTGATGCCACATTATAATGCAATATTAGCATATATTCGGGTATTTTGCAATATATGCATAGCAAAACAGCAGTATATTTTGCTATGTAGTATGTTGTTTATAGTTAAGTAGGAGATGAAAAATGCCGTAAATTAAGATACCCATAAAAAGTCAATTTGCCATTCAAGTATTGCTCATAGCGGCCACGCCATTCTAATTTGTGATAGGAAGTGGTTCGACAAAGTTCCTCAAAATAAGCGGCATTGTATTCTTCAGACAATTTGTAAACTAGAGCATGCGTTAACGCCGGGCTTATCGGTATCTTGCTTATATCCACCGCGGCAGCTGGAATAGTATCACAGATGAGATCGATAAAAAAATCAATCAAGAAGTAATGCAGCATAATATTATATTTCTGTAAATAGGCCAAGCATAAGTCTCTAAACATTTTGGCTATGAGATGTCCTTTGTCCAGATAAAAGAAAAACGTTACCCAGCGTGTCCCTCTAATATTTAAGAAATTGCGATCCTTGGGACATCTCAAACTAAACACCGAGCCGGTTATTTGCGGCGGAGGACTTGTAAAAAATACAGTTGCATCCACCCACAACCCGCCCTGCTCATACATTAAGCAACCTCTAATAATGTCTGAAAGATGTGTGATAGATATAAACCCTTGCTCAAACTTGTTTACGACATAGTCCGGCAGAGAAACGTAGCTTGTGTAATTGTCTTTCGTCAGCAAATGGATCGGATGTCCTTTGGCCTGTTCGCGTAGTGAACGGTAACAAGAGCGAACAATCTCCGGCATGTTTTCTTCTCCCTGCCACCAGCAAATCCATATAGGGTAAGGCTTGTCTTTAGAGGGACTTGGAGGGACAGAGACATTTTTATATTGCGCAATAACATCATTAAGTTTCCAGCGCAGGTATTTCTTCACAAAGGGATCGTATAAATTTAAAAACCTATTGTAAAAAAACAGCCGCAAAAATATTAACAGAGTAGTAACGCCAAAACCAAAATTTTTGCAAAAAGCTGCCGTTTTTTTTAGATTATTCCCGCGGCTTATTTTACGCCAAAGCTTCAGAATCTGCCGCCGCAAAATGTGCTGCGAGCCGGTGGCCAGCTTATTGGTTAAGTCCCGATCCATAGCTATTACAGGTGGGTGCTGCAAGGGGAGTTTTATTTCATAACTGTTTTCATTAAAAAAATCTCCAGTGTTGTAAGTAGCGTCCGCACCGGAACCAATATTGAGAATCAAATTTTTATCCGGCGTTAGACAAAATCCCTCATTTTTTATGACACTGTAGGCCCAGCGGTAATCCCAAGTGCCGGCGTCCGGCGTCTGCATTCTGTGCTTAAAAATATACATAAAAAACATTCTGGGCAATACCCGGCTGAAAATCTTGTTTAATTTCTTTTGCGCGCTAAATTGCGGCAAATCAGACAGATCTGCACAATACTGCCGCCAGGCACGGCGCCAAGTCGCCCAGCCCCAGACATTTGGCGTTCCGGTAAAATGGTAGCTGTAAGCATAGTCTGATTTTTTTTCCACCGGCGTATAACCTGCTATGTGATAAATCCGCGCGTTGTCTTTATATCTGTCCAGCAGTTCCGCGCAGTAAGGAAAAAAACTTAAAGCCGGCAGACAGTCGTCCTCCAAAATAATCCCCTGCTCTTCCTGCTCAAAAAACCAGTTGAGCGCACTGGTAATAGCCTGATTGCAGCCAAGATTTTCTGTGCGAAACAATGTTTTTGTATCACACTCCCAGTCGATATTGTCCATTATAAATTTACGTACTGCGGCGGCTTTTTCCTGTTCTCCGCTTTTGCCGGTGCGCGGTCCGTCCGCGGCGATATACAAATATTGAGGCTGTATTTTTTGAATCACAGCAAATACGCGCCGAGTAGTCTCTAAACGATTGAAAACACAAAAGAGGACTGGCGTTTGAAATTTTTTCGCGTTTTTCATTATTTACCAGTAATTATACCATTCAGTTATAAGCCGCGACAAATACTGAATACAAAAATCATGCTATACTTTATTTTAATCATACTAGATTACTTTTTGGTTTTTAAATTTTTTGAGGAGCAAACATGAGCCTGCAAAAATCACCGGAGACAGAACAGTTTAAAATTTTAGTTTGCACCCACAGACAGGCCGAGTTTCCGCCGAACGATATTTTTCTGCCGATCCATTGCGGCAAAGCCTTGTCTAATCTTGATCTTGGCATACAGGGCGACGATACCGGCGATAATATCAGCGCCAAAAATAAAAATTTTTGCGAATTGACCGGATTATACTGGGCCTGGAAAAATCTGAAAAAACTGTATCCGAATGTGGAGTATGTGGGTTTGTGCCATTATAGACGCTACCTCGCGCTAGATAGGCTGTTTGGCACAAATATATATTTGCGGGGGGGGGGGGGGGGG
>BGZN01000075.1 GCA_003864455.1 Candidatus Termititenax aidoneus
GCTTTCGGAATTTCCATCGCCCTGACCCGCTCGGACAATAATTTTCGGCGGGCTTTGTTGGCCGCGATAATCGCTTCATTGAGATTAAGAATTGTTTCCAGCGTGGCGATAGTCTGCTGGGCAATAGTCCGATGCTCGCGCTTGGCTTCCTCAGCCAATTTTTTATAAATTTTTTCCGGGCAATTGCGCACCTGCAATAATGGCATAATTAACTCCTTTTGTTTTGGCTAGGTAAATTATAGCATACTTTTGCATACAAATAAATACCTGTTAAAAAAAGAATTTAATACGTCATCGGCAGCAGTTTTTTGTAATCTTCCAGATCTCCGCCTTCGAGACAGCAATTGATAATGTCCTGTCCCAGACGGCTCAATTCCGGCTGAAGATATTTTTTGATCTCGCTGCGGAAAAATTCCGTCAGGATCTGCGCACCGGCATCGTAGGCGTCAAGGCCGACTTCCGGCTGCATTTCCACGTGCAAAAACTGTTCTGGTATAGTCGTACCTTCGATTTTTATTTGCCCCGGAATATAACCCAGCAGCGGACAGCGCGCGGCTTCTAAATGCGCCGGGTTAAATTTCGCGGCGCCTCTTCTGGCCAGATATTCCCTAACCAACCATTGCGGCATAAAGCCGACTTTCCAGGCGCCGATATGCTGATTGGGCAAGAGTACATGTCTGGTCTGCGGCGTGGCAGCGATTTGATCCAGCAGCAGATTGGCATAGTTGACCGCCTTGCCCGTGGCAAACGGCCAAAAAGTGCCGACACCTTCCGTGACCAGTCCGCTGCCTTTGGTCAAAATACTGGGATTGGCATCGCCGCGCGGCGCGGCCAGACGCCACAGCCAGGAGAGAGCCGGCGGCAGCAAATGCAGCATGCCAAAAATGCCATAGGTCGGATTTTTGACAGTGCACAGCGGCGCGCGCACGCCGAAACTGCGAAAATCAATTTCCACCGGCGAGTTGACCACATCCTCGTCCAACTTGCGCGGCAGGATCACGCGCGGATTGGAACAAACCTTGCCCGGCGAATCCTCCACATGCTCCCAGAGCAAAGCCGTCGAACCCGGCCGGCCGTCGATATTCAAATACAGCAGCGGCTCGCTCGGGTGAATGCAGGCACGCTCAAGTTTGGGGTCTGTGCCGTAATGTGTAATATGATTGATGCGGATAAACCAGGCCTGTTCAGCGTCGCGCACCACCAGTTTGGGATTATTTTTTTGATTGTGCGGATGCGAGATAGCCATGTCGTCGGTTACCGGTCTGAGCAGACAGGTCTGATCCATGCTCAAATCCAATTCTTCTTTGGTTACCTTATTTATGCCCAGTAGCAAACGGCCGTCGGTTTTGCGGTGCGCGTATTCCAGCATTTCGCTTTTGCCGCTGCCGCTCGCGCCCTCGTGAAGTATAGCCGTAATATTGTCGTACGGCGTAACCACCTGCACCGCCGCGCCGTGTAAAGTCAGCCACTGCTCGCGTTCGCCGATGTCCAGCAGCACGCTGTAAATGCCTTTTTTGGCGCTCGGTCCCGGATAAAGATTGTAAGAAAAAACCTCATGCACATTGGGCAGGCGGTTATTGACAACGACCTGCTTGCCGTTGAAATGCGTGTGGCGGAAAACCGGCGCCAGATAAATAATCGCGTCCGGCGCAAAAGTCCGCGACAGATCGGTCGGCGGCACTACGCCCTGAATATCCGCCAGCGCGCCGATAAAACAGCCGGCGTTTTTGGGCGCGATCAAAATGCCGTACAGCCCGGTTTCCTCGCCGCCGATATTTGTGCAAAGCACCGCCAGCTCCTGCTTGGCCAGCCAGTCAAAAGTTTCCTGGCGCACATCGGCAAATTTGTACTGCGGAAAAGCTTCCGCAAAACGCGGCTTGTCAGTCGGACTGTTGTCGCCGATAAACATGCAATTTGGATCGCGGCGGCGCATGTGCGGTTCGGGAAAATTGACGGACAGACCGTTGCGGCATTTGACGACCACGGCTTCCGGCACATTGCCTTTGCCGGGTACTTCATAACTAACTTCAAAAACAAAATCCTTGCCGCCCATGGCCAGATCGAGAACTTCTTTTTTGGAAGCGGGAAAAACTACTTCAGGAGCATTATTCAGCACAGCTTTAACTTCGGGAGCAATTTGCCAGTTTTGCCAAATTTTTGCCATATAGTCTCCTGTTTTGCTTGATTTTATAACATCATTTAAGCAAAAAAACAATTTATATTATCTGTTGCTTTGTGCCGGTGTGCGGTAAATATTTTGCCCGTAGCGAACGTAACCTTCAGTGCTATGCCGTGTTCGCGAGGGCAAAGATATTTACCGCACTAAATCCGTTCCAGGCTATGTTAAGATAAAAATATGCGCGAGTTTTTTGTTTCCCTATACGCTTTCTTTTTTGATAAAGTTTTGCGCAAACATCTGGCTATGAAAAAATATTTGCGGCGGAACTATGCGGATATTATTCAAGAATTTCGGCGCAGACCGGCGGTCAGCGCGGCGGCAAAGCCTGATTATCCGCTCTGGTTTTGCTGGTGGCAGGGCGCGGAGAAAATGCCGGAAATGGTCAAAGCCTGTTATCAGGCTCTGCGCCAAAACGCCAATGGTCATGCCGTGAAACTGATTACCAAAAACAATTACCAAAATTTTGTAAAAATTCCGCCGTTCCTTACGGACAAACTCGCGCAAGGCCTGATTTCCCTGACGCATTTCTCGGACATTTTGCGCATGTATTTGCTTTATGAACACGGCGGTCTATGGCTGGACGCAACTATACTGACGACCGCGCCGCTGCCGTCCTTTGCCGGCCTGGATATTTTCACGATACGCCGCCGGCGCAAAGACCTGCATGTCGGGCGCGGACGCTGGACAGCTTATTTGTTTTACATGACCAAAGGCAATTTGCTCGCGGATTTTATGAAAACGATTTTTACGGAATACTGGCAGCGCGAAACAAAAATGCTTGATTATTTTTTGGTCGACTACTGCATCGCCGCGGCGCGCGACAATATTCCAGCGATCCGGCAAATGCTCGACGCTGTGCCTTACAGCAATGAAAACATCTATGCGCTCAAGCACAAACTCGGCGCGGCTTACGACGCGCGGATTTTTGCGGAAATTTGCCGGACAAACTATCTGCACAAATTAACCTGGAAAGAAAAATTTCCGCGGCGCCGCGACGGGAAGTTGACGTTTTATGGGAAGATTGTATCCACGGCATAAATATTTTCTTATTGCCTCCCGCCTAAATCATTCTGTTCAATCCAGGATAATCCACTCCTCTGCAACACGCTTGACAGCAGTTTGGCCAATCAATTTTTCTGGATACTTTTCATTTTTAATATTAAACACATATTTATCGACAGACAATGTGTCATTATTCTGCCAGCGCGGATCGGCCGCGCCCCATTCTAATTGCCGCTCAAATTGTTTGATGTAATTACCGGACACGATTTCAAATATTTGAATACCATTCGCTGTATATCCAGCAATCATATCTTTATTAACTATGGCCAGTCTATTTTTCTGCGGCGATATATGCGGAATATTCCAAATGTCTTGTGTAGCGCCAGTTTCATTGTTTATCAAAATGTACTGATTTCCTTCATACCAATCCTCACGAATAAGATGCGAATTTATCTCTGGAATAAAAAGCATATAAGAATAAAATTTAACCCTAGTATAGTTTTTTTCCTCCAAACCCTTCTCGCTAACAAACTCAAGCGTTTTGTTATTTATTATCACCTTAATACCTTCAGCGTATTTATAAAAAAAGTCCGCGTATTTTTCCGGCGCGGCATCTATAAACAAACGGTCTACTTCGTATGAATGTTTGTGTTTGGTCAATAAATCAGCATAAAATTTATTAAAATCACTTGCCTTACTCGCGCTAGTCTTATAGCCAATGTTAAATATAAAAATTGCCATAGCAAAAAACAATACGAGCAATGATATTATGCCAAAAACTAGATGTTTATTATTTTCCTTGTCCATTTATTAATTACCAAATTGCCATTAATCAATTTTAGGAAGCAAAAACGCATTGGTTATTTTCCAGTCTTTGCCGTCCTTCCGCAAAATAAAAACTCTTAGGTCATAACTTGAACGATTATAATAGCATTCTTCCACAACGATACTCACATCACCCGCCAAAATCACCGGTTTTTCCGTATCCTGATTGTATATGTCATAAAATACTTTTGCGGTCGGAATACCTTTCTGATACACGTTTATATCCGCTGAGGTTATTTCTTGTTTTGGCCGCAAATCATATCTTTCAATATAGCCAGCCTTGTGCGGCCACAACTGGGTGGACTGCCACATAATCTTGGACACGTAATAACTTTTAACAGCCGCATCCGGCGTGGACAAGTCCAGTTTATATTCTCCGCCGCAAACGGCAAGCGTTAAAAAGAAAATAAAAACTAGTATTTTTTTTAGCAAGTAAACCTTCTTACCAGCCCCAAATATTAAGATACGGCACAGGTTTTTGCGTGGGAATATACTCAGCCGGATTTAATGTTACTGTTCGACCATCCGGTAATAATTCATATAGCTCTGTGTGTGCGTGATTAGTTATCGGTCTGCGCCAAATATTTTGATAGTCCGCATCGCGGGTTATATCTCTGATCGAGCCGATTACCGTGTCGCCAGTTATAAAGCTATTCAACAATTTTACATTAGGTGTAATATGCAAAATTCTGGCAAGATATCTTTTGCCATTTATTGCCACGTCTATTTTAACCCCATCTGGATATTTACGATCCGCATATAAATATCCGCCAATCTTAAATGGCGAGAACACTTCACCCAGTCCATTATTTTCCAGAGTTATATAATCAATACCCGCGTGTGAGCGATAAGAGCCGTCTATATTATTGCGTGTCGCTCCGTAATGTCCTTCACCCCAGTCGTCTCTTATTCTGTAATATCCACCTTTTGTATGGTTTTGGAATGCGGCTCTAAGCAAAGTCAATGCTTGGGCTTTTTGCCGCTCTTGCCAATCATCCAGCCAATTATCACCTAAAAATATAGAATTATTTGGGCTTGCCAATTCAGTTATAGACGGCAACGCTTTAACATTTGCGCTTGGAACTGTCTCGTTTGGAAAATGTCTTCGTGCCAGTTCCTCCGCCATTTTTTGATTCTGCTCATTGAATATCGATGTCAAAATACCACTATTACTTGCTCCCATAATTTTCTCCTTTTTTTAAACCAAATAATTACGCTTATAGCACAATATATAGAATTTATCAATATATTCTATAAATAGTTCTACAGCCGGCAATCAGCAAAACTTGCAACCATTTTTATACTAACATAAAGTTAAGTAAGAGTAATAAGTGAAATGATGTTGCCAGCAGCCATCTATCACGAAAAAGTGTCGCCGCATACATAATGCAAAACACTTTCATGTCGTAAACTTGTCACTTCGGCGGCTGGCTCTCTTACGCAATGTAAAATACTTTCATGGCGCAAACTTGTCACTTCGCGCACTTCGTGCGCTTGTG
>BGZN01000076.1 GCA_003864455.1 Candidatus Termititenax aidoneus
TGTGCGGGCATGAGAGATGGTAACCCCGTGAGGAAATTAAGAGGAATGGGGGAGGAATACTTCAGAGCGGTGGAGAGATTGTATCGAAGGTTGAGTCTGGGGGAGAATCCTTAAAGCTAACCACAACTACAAGGAGTTCTCCCTTATGCAGAAGTATAACAAGATAATGAAACTAATGTCAGCGGCGGGGAAATATACATACAGACTGGAGCTGGTACACAGCAGTTATAAGCTGGGGATCAAACCGGCGGCCAGACTGTTCAAATGCACGGTTAAGACCGTGCGGAAATGGCGCAGGAGGTATGAACAGCGCGGCGTATCCGGGCTGCAGGAAAAGAGCAGGAAACCGCATAGAACACCTAACCAATGTCCGGCAGACTTCGAGAAAAAGATACTTGCTCTGCGCCGGATAACCAAAAATCGATATGGCGCTGAGAAGCTTATAGAACGTTTTGGTATAAAGGAATACGGCAGGGGTTGTCTAAAACGGATAATCCGGGAGCACGGGTTAAAGAGGGAAAGAAAAACAAGGGTAAAGAAAAGGAAGTATCTATGGAGCGTTAAGAGACTTTACAAAGCATTTGAGAAGATACAGGTGGATGTAAAAGTACTGACCGATATAAGCAATTACTGGCCGCAGTATTTAAAGCACAGGGAAGTCTATCCGCGGTATGAAGTAACGGCCAGAGACGTAAAGACCGGAGCAACATTTGTAGCCTTGATGAAGCGGAATAACCAGACGAATACGGCGACATTTATATATTTGTTAGGGGGACACTTGAAAGCGAAGGGATTTGAGTTGAGCAAGATAACGATACAGACGGACAACGGTATGGAGTTCAACGCCGGGGGGCAGAGCCACAGGGGTAAAACGGGATTTGCCCGTATGGTAACGGACTACTGGGGCATGCAACTCAAGCATATACCGCCGGCCTCGCCGACCTTTAACTCGGACGTGGAAACATTCCACAGGCTGGTAGAGGATGAGTTTTACAGTATAGAGCAGTATGAGGACTTAGAGGATATGCAGCGCAAAGGATACACATACATGCTGGATTTTAATTATTTACGGAGGAACAGGAATAAAGGGCAACAGACGCCGTGGGAGATACTCAGGCAGGACTATCCGGAGGCTGATGTTAACGCGCTGAATTTTCCTGTAGTGTTGATGGAAGACCACAATCTCAAGGTTATTCGGGCTTTTTCCGCCATGCATAATCCTGACCTTTCTGGGTATTTATCTGTTGCCCCAGGGGGTTACCATCTCTCATGCCTAGCACAGTTTTTCTAGATTATTTTTAGCATTTTACTGGAGAGCTAAAAACTCTTTTCTTTTTTGCGCGGCCTCGCGCAGGAAAATCCTGATATTCTCGTCTTCCGCTGCTTCCGCGAACTCCAACAGTTTTTCCGGAGAAAATTTCCCCGCGCGGATGTTGATCTGACGGGACACAATATATTTCTGGAAATAGTCAAATCCCGTTGTGTCCAGTTTTAGAAAGTCGTTCAGAAAAAAGTTTTTGTATTTTTCCTGATATTCATCCAGTTCCGCTGTTTGACGCCCGATTATCCCGGCCAAAACGGGGCTGGACTGTACAAATTTTTTTAGTTCGCCGGTTTGCTCTTCCAGTTGTTGGATAAAGGCGTCCTGTTTGCTCCGGCCGCTAAAGTCTTTCATTCCGGCGCGGTAAAGCAGCTGGTTTATTTTCTTTTCGGTCTGCCGTTGAGTAGAGTTTGCCATATTTGTACTCCTGATAGTTCCTGGTTTACGCCGTGATTAACTCAGGTTCCGGTTTCAGACCCAGCATTTCCTGCCGTTGTATCTCTTTCTCTTCGGCGTCCTTGGTCATTTGCTGGATAAAGGCTTTGATCTCCGGGTCCGCGGCGTTGGCCGCCAGCCTCCGCATTTCCTCTATCGGCTTGCCGGCAAGCTGCTGCTTCAGGGCGCGTTTAACAACTTCTTTTTCCCTGTCCGTGAGATCGGTCATCTGCAAGACTTCGGCTATTTTGCCGCCGTACAATTTTTCTTTTAACTCGTTCAGCCGTTTGGTCTGCCGCTCGACAGTGTCTTTTAGCGGATAGTCTTTGTCGATTTTTGCTATGCTGGTCTCCAATTTATCGGCCGCGGTTATCATATCCCTGACAAATTTATTCCAGACATTTTGGTCTAGCGTGTATTTCATGCCCCGCGCGGTGAGCATATCGAGCATTTCTCTCTGGGCTTTGATGCGTTCCCGCTGGATCTCGAGAGTCCCGCCGGTCAGCTCTTCGTTAATTTTTCTATTGAACTCATCGAACAGCCATCCGATAGTGTCGGCTTCGGATAATTTATCCGCCGTATCGAATACCAGCAATTCCTCCAACTCCGCTTTGGCTTGTTCAAGATTGATACCGGCAACTTTTTCGATCTCTTTCAAAGCAGCCAGCAGCGCGGCCAGAAGTTTCAAGGCCTCCCGCGGCAGGTCTACCGCGACGCTGTCCAGGACAGCATCCAGATCTTTGTCCGGTATGGCGGCGAGTATTTGCCGCACTACTTGTATTTTTTCGGCGGTTTCCGCGCGGCGCGATTCGATCTGATCAAGAGCGGTCTTGCTCGCCTCGCTCAACCCGGCCGGTTTGCTGTCCGCTTTAACGGTCTGCGCATTGACATCCTGCATTATTCGGGAAAGGTCGGCCACATTTTGGGTGTTGGCGGCACGGATAGTGTTTATCGTTTCGGTTATGGCCTGTATCTCCGCCGAGATGACTGGACTGTCCAAAACTACCGCGTTGTCCGGGTTGGTCAGCAGAGGATTTTCTAGCAAGGTCTTTTCCAACGCGTCCATCACGGCTTTGACAGCCTGCGCCTGCTGTTCTATGGCGATAATATCCTGCCTTGCGGCTTCCTCAACTTTGGCCAGATTTTCGTGAAATTCCTGCTTGGCGGCTTCGGCATTAGCAAATTCTTCTTCCTCATCCGTTCTTTTTTCCGCCAGCTCAGTTTCTAGTTTCTCGCGTTTTTGCGCCGCGCTAAGCGGCGAGGCGGACTCCTTGCCGAGCACCATATCTGGTGGCAATGCCCCCCCCCCCTACGCTAGATATGGCGGGTTGGCCTAGGGCAACGCGCGAGGTATTGTCGGCGTTCCTCTGATTGGCGTTAATCGAATTTATAACATTTCTACAGGTGTCGGCCAGCACGCCAGCGGCGGCAGCGGCTTTACTATCCTGTCCAAAGATAGCAATAAAAGCCTGTCTGTTTTTACCAGCAGCCTCTTTTACTCTTTCTACAAAACTTCTATTTTCTTCGGTAGGTTGGAGATTGTTAATAGATACATCTATTGTTGATTGTATCCGCTCATTGCTTTCATCACTGTAGCCTAAAGCTCGGTTACTTTGGATTCTTTCTTCTACGTTGGCGTCTGGATCAATACTGTTTTTGATAGCAGTTAGTACGATTTCTTTTCTTTTCGGCAGTGCGCCACCGTGATTTCTAATTTCCTCGTCCAAATAGGTAGTGGCAGAAGTAGCCGCAACACCAAGCGGAGATTTATTATCGGTTCTTAATTCATTTAAAAAACTGATTGCGCTTTGTCCTAATGCAGATCCTATTCCCTCGTCGAATACAGTGCCTGTTAATAAATTGGTAATAATATCTGGACGAGTTGTTGTAAGAAATTTCTTGATATCTCCTGGTGTTTCAAAATGTCCAGTAAACTCGGACAATCCCTTTTTTTCATTATCAACATTAAGAGACTCAAGAGTTTTATAAAATAGATATTTTAGTTCTGGGTCATTTGAAGTTGCTATCATCCACAAGTTGCGGCGAATTTCTGTTTTTTCATCAGGAGTATATCCAGACATATACTCTTCAACAGTCGCACTGCTAACGCCTATCTCGGCTAGAAGAAATGCGCTTTCTCTGGCATTGAACTGTCCCCTAGGCTGGGCAGGACTTTCTGGATGGTTTAATAATTCGTAAAATTCACGTTCAAGCATAACTTCTATATTAAGAAATTCCCTGTTGCCTTCCGTATCTGTTCCGGGTAATTGTTCTGGTCTTTTTCTGATTATTTCAGCTATAAAATCTTTAAAATCTGCCTTATCCTGAAAACCCAGCTGTCTTAATTGTTCCGGTGAAAAATTAGTTTTGTTCAGTAACCAGTCTACTCGTTGTTTAAGTCCTGATTCCAATTGATTATAGACAGATTGGGGGTTCGTTACTCCTCTCCCGCTCCCCGCAGCTCCGCCTGATTGCGGAAAAAGCTCATCACTGGGCATCCTCTCATTTCCGCCGGATTGAGAGGCGGCGGTAAAGTAATTAACTAATTCTTTTATTTGTTGTTGTCTGTCTGTGTGTGGTGGTAAAAAATGCTCTATGTATTGTCGTAATTGTTCTTCGTTTTCAGCACCTTTTAGCATACCAAATATATCATTATCTTCTTCAAATTTTTTTATAAGTACATCTTTCCAATCGTCTTTTCCATCAGTCTTGGCTGTATTAATGAAATTTGTTACAGATTGCGCGTTAACATACATATTAAGCAAAAATCTCATTTTTCTAGACCTCCATACTCAGAGACATACCCATATACAGGCAAAATATACCTGTGGGCATAATAAATATCGGCAGGGGGAAGTGGATAAATGTATCGAATTTTGTTGTTCTTTTTTTTCTTTTCTCAATGCCTGCGGCGCAAAATACGGTACTTTTCTTTTTCACGAGCGAAAAAGAAAAGTACCCAAAAGAAAACGCCCGCAGGGCTCCCAAGCCGCCCTGCACCCGCAACTGGCTATGCCCCTTAAACCACAAAAGCTTTGTTGTGCAAATCTATCCAATATCTGTTCGCTTCCAGCGCACCGGACTTCCTGTGCCGTCAGAATTGTTGTTCTGCAGGTGATACGCTTTTGCTGCTATGCGTGGGTTAGGCAGAATAAATATTTTGCTGTAGCGCGTCTGGTTCGAACTTAACCCTGTCAGCTCGGTTAGCTGACAGGATTTCCTCGGCGGCTTGAGGCCGCTCTCGGTCACAAGCGTGAGCGACGTTAAGTGCGCCGTAGGCCAATGGAGGCCACCACGCGCGGAAGCAAAGATATTTATTCTGCCGGTCAAGGGCACACGCGCAGTAGCAAAAGCACTTTTGTTCTTGTCTGTTATAAGGTCTTGACGCATCTGCTCAAAGACAGCAGCCGCTGCGCGGCCAAGCGCCTGCGGCGAATACGGCCGGAATTAGTCTTGCGGTCTAGTGTTGGCTGGCAGTATGGCCAACTCGACAAAGCAAGCGGCGGCGCAGAAACAT
>BGZN01000077.1 GCA_003864455.1 Candidatus Termititenax aidoneus
AGCTCATAGTTGAGTATTACGCGAAATAATTAGGGAGTAAATATGGCGATCAAAGCGAGAGTGAAATATGAGGAAATCGCGCCAAATCATGGCGTTTTTACGGCTGAGCCGCTGGAAAGAGGCTACGGCGCGACTTTGGGCAACGCTTTGCGGCGCATACTATTGTCCTCGCTGGACGGCGCGGCGGTCAGCGGCGTGCAAATTTCCGCGCTAGACAATATCGAGGAAGACGAACTGGAAGTTTTGGCCAACCTCAAGAATCTGGCGCTCAAATCTTATGCCGAAGAAGTTCTGGAATTGACTCTGGAAGCCAAAGGCGAAGGCGTGATTACGGCGCGCGATATTCAGCACACCAGCGACATTGAAATTTCCAATCCCGATTTGCACATTGCCACGATCAAGCGCGGCGGCAAACTGAAAGTTGCACTGACTGTGGAAAAAGGCGTGGGTTATCAGATTGCCGATGAGGAAAACAAAGAAGGCAAAGTGCGCCTCAACGCTTCCTATTCGCCGGTCGTCAAAGTCGACCATAGAGTAGAGCCGGCGCGCGTCGGCAAGAGCTTGGATTATGACCGGCTGATTTTGGAAGTCTGGACCAACAACGCGGCGTCACCGGAAGAAGCCGTGAAACGCAGTTCCCAGCTTTTTAAAGACCAGATGGACGCGCTGCTGCAAAAAAACACAGGCAATTTGCGCGCGGTTTACACAGCCGGCGCGGATAAATATTCCGGTGTGCTGACGGTCGAGCCTCTGGAAAAAGGCTACGGCACGACGCTGGGCAATTCACTGCGCCGCATTTTGCTGTCTTCGATTGAAGGAGCGGTGGTTACTGCGGTAAAAATTGAAGGCGTAGATCATGAGTTCTCGACTATCGACGGCGTGAAAGAAGATGTGCTGGATATTATTATGAATATTAAAAAACTGGCAATCCGTTCTTATTCCGACACGCCGCTGGAGATGACGCTCACAGCCACGGAAAAAGACGGCGAAGTTACGGCCAAAGCGATACAGCATGATGATGAGCTGGAGATTATCAACACCGCCCAGCACATCGCCACGCTGGGCAAAGGTGGCAAACTGCAAATCACGCTGACTGTGGAAAAAGGCGTCGGTTATCAAGTAGCCGATGTGATCGAAAACAAAAAAATCAACGAAGACAAAAATATTCCGCTGGGCACGATGCCGATCGACGCGGCTTTTTCGCCGATCGTCAAGGTCAATCACCGCGTCGAGCAATTTAGCGAGAAAAAACGCGAGTATGACAAATTGTTTTTGGAAATCTGGACTAACGGCGTTGTCACGCCGGAGGACGCTGTGAAAACCAGCGCGCAAATCCTGCAGGAGCAAATCGATATTTTCTTAAATCCCAATTCGCCGGACGCGGAAGACGGCGGCGCTGAAGCTTCCGGCTCTGGCGGCGCGAGTATTTTGCAAGACTCCGTCGATGTGCTGGAATTATCCTCGCGCTCGAGCAACTGTCTGCGCAAGGCCAATATCCGCACAGTTGGCGAGCTAGTCAACACGCCTCCGGAGAGACTGCAGGATATTAAGAGTTTTGGCAAAAAATCCGCTGAAGAAATTAACGCGGCTCTGGCGCGCTACGATCTCAAACTCAAAGGCGATGCTGACGATTTTGCCGAAAACACCGATGCTGAGGACAACCTGGAGGAAGACGAATAAAATAACAGAATTATCCCCTTACAAGCAGTAAGGGCGTATCTGGCTGGCAAAGCCAGCCAGATACATAAAAAAAGAAAGAGAGCAACAGAGGATAATTCTGTAAAATAAAAAGAGGGAAAGATGCGACACAAATATGGATACAATAAATTACACAAACCGACCGATCAACGAATTGCAATGCTCAAAAGCCTGGCAGTCGCGGTTTTTCGCCACAATCGTGTCGAAACCACTGAAGCTAGAGCTAAAGAGCTGCGCAAAATGGTGGACGGAATTATCACCCTTGTTAAAAAGGGAGATTTGAGTTCTCGCCGCCGTGTAATCAGCCTGCTGCTGGGCGACAAAGATTTGGTCAAGCAGCTTTACGCCGGTAAAGAGCGTTTTGGCAAACGCAGCAGCGGTTATTCGCGCTTGATTCAGGCCGGACAGCGGCGCGGCGACGCGGCCAAAATGGTGTTGTTTGAATTAGTTGATGCCGCGGCATAATTTATTTTTGCGTGTGATGTATCTGGGTACGGCTTATGCCGGGTCGCAGATACAAAAAAATGGTATAACTATACAGGAACATTTAGATAAGGCGCTGAAGCGTTTGTTTGCCGGTGCAAAAGTCAAAACGATTTTTGCCGGCCGGACAGACAGCGGCGTGCATGCTCTGGGGCAAGCGGTGTCCGTGCTGGTTGATAGACAGATACAGCCGAATAAAGTGTTAAAGGCTTTGAATAGTCTGCTGCCGCTGGATATTCGTGTGAGCGAAGCGCGTTATGCAAAACCGGAATTTAATCCGCGTTATGACGCCGCGCGCCGCGAGTACTTGTACAATATTTATTACGGCCGCGCGCCGGCGCTGTATTTGCAGGACAAAGTTTGGCATATTGACGCGCGGCAAAAACTAAACTGGCGGCTAATGCGCCGCGCCGCGCGATTGTTGCGCGGAGAGCATGATTGTGCGGCGTTTTGCGCGGCCGGCAGCGCGGTGAAAAACAAAGTCCGGCGCGTGACGGCATCGGAAATAACTGCGCGGCGGATTTACCGTTGGCCTGGCGCAAAAAATAAAGCCGACGGGTTGTTATTGACATACAAAATACAAGCTGATGGTTTTTTGTACCACATGGTGCGCAATATCGTCGCGGCGCTGGTAGACGTGGGCTTGAAGAAAATGACGCTGCGCGATTTGCGTGAAATAATGCGGTCGGGTCAGCGCAGTAAATTAAGATCGGCCACAGCTCCAGCAGCCGGACTGGTTTTATATGACGTGAAGTACGGCAAAGAGAAATTGTAAGGAGAAAGTTTAAGCATGTTGCAGTTTAAGAAATCTTTTAATCTGAAAAAAGAAACAGTTGACCGCAAATGGTATCTCATTAACGCCGAGGGCAAAACACTCGGCCGCTTAGCCACTGCGGTGGCCAAGATTTTGCGCGGCAAAAACAAGCCGACTTTCACGCCCAATGTGGACGGCGGAGATTTTGTGGTCATCGTTAATTCCGACAAGGTCGTAGTGACCGGCAACAAAGCGCAGAGCAAAGAGTATCACCGCTATTCCGGTTTTCCGGGCGGCTTGAAAAGCACCACGCTGGCCAAGCAAATGCAAAAGGATTCGCGCAAAGTGATTCTGGCGGCGGTGGGCGGTATGCTGCCGAAAAGCCGTCTGGCTAACAAGCAGTTGACCAAATGCAAAGTTTTCAAAGGCGCGGAGCACGAACATCTAGCCCAGCAGCCTGTGCAGTTAGAAATATAATAAGGAGCAATGAATGTCCGAAAGTAAAACGAAAGCCGTGAAAACAGTCAAGAAAATCGAGCACGAAGCGCCGATTGTGAAAAAATCCGCCGCCAAAGACCCGGCGGAAATTTACGCTAAAGGCGTTCAATATCTGGCTTACGGCAAACGCAAAAACGCCACAGCGCGCGTAGTGCTGCGGCCGGGCAGCGGCAAATATGTGATCAACGATAAACAGGATTTGGCCGGCTATTTCGGCAAGCGCGCCGGAGTAGTGCTGCAGGTCAACCGGCCTTTTCAGGTGGCTGAATTGGAAAATCAATACGATGTTTTAGCCAATCTGCACGGCGGTGGCAAATTTGGTCAGGCTGGCGCGCTGGCGCATGCTATCGCCAAGGCTATCGTAGTCAGCAATGCGGCTTTGAAAAAGAGATTAAAAGACGAAGGCCTGCTCACCCGTGACTCGCGCGTCAAAGAAACCAAAAAATACGGACGCAAACGCGCGCGCAAAGGCTACACTTACCGCAAGAGATAGCGCCGCTGAAGGGCTGCTGCGCTTACGAAGCTTTCCGCAAGGACTGAAAACCGCGAACTACCTGTATGGTCAAGGTTTTTTTGTTAGGCTTTAATTTGCGAAATTCGGCCAATAGTTTTTTCTCCAAAATAGTTTGCCGCGCCGACGGTTTGTTTTCCGGCGTATAATCCTTAAAAAAATAATCCAGCGGCACAGAATAAAAATCCGCCAGTTTGCAAAGCGTTTCCAGCTTGGGTGCGCCGCGGGCGCCTTTTTCTAAATACAAATAATTTGGCAAAGCAATATCCAGTAGTCCGGTCAGCACCTCGATGGTCAGGCCTTTTTTCAGACGCAGAGCCTTGAGCCGCTGGCCGATATGAATTTTGAGCTGTTCAATGTCATGCATGTGTTTTGTCATCCTTTTTGTTATTTTAAAAATCAAACTTATATAAATACTTACTTATAAGATAGCTTGCTTATAAGTAATGTATGTGCTAAAATTAGGCAATAAACCTAAAGGGGGTATTTATATGACAAGAACATTATATGCAGAAGTCAAAAGCGGCGAGCGTTTAGTAGCGACGGACATTACAGATCTGACTTTTTTTCCAAAGGGCACGATATTAACTTTTAGTTCCGAAGCCTACAATACAACGAGCGCGGCATTTAAAACTATCTGGAAAATTTGCGACGGCACGAACAACACGCCTAACTTGGTCGGCAGGTTTTTGCGCGGCGGCTCTAGTTCGGACTTTACCACCGGCGGCGGCGCGGACAGCCGGAACGTAACTATAACCTCCGCTAATCTCCCCGCGCACACTCACGGAGTAGGCACATTAGCTATGTCCGCACTATCTGCAACTGAACTGCCCGTATCCGGATTGACCGCATCCGGACTCTCTATATCCGGACAGTCTATTTCCGGCCTGTCTATAAGCGATCTATCCGTGGATTCTAGCGGAGCGCATACACATTCCGGCGCCGGCACGACAAATGCCGGCAGCGGCGGACATACGCATAGTGTTTCTGGCTCGACCAACAGCACAAGCAAGGATTTGACCGGTGAGTTTAATCCCTCTAACTACCAAAGTAATACAAATGCCACCGATGTGTTTACTAGTTGGGAAAATCAATCTCGTGAAGGCACTGATTCTTCAAGTGGTGTTAGAATTAAAATGGATGTGAATCACTCACATGGCATTACAGGCTCCACTTCTGAAAACGGCGGAACACATGCTCACGATGTTAATGTAAGTATTCCCGAAGGCGGTTCGCACTCGCACACTATTAGCGGCGGGACTATTTCCGGCGGAACTATCGGCGGCAGTATTACCGGCGGCACGGTCAGCGGCAGCATATCCGCC
>BGZN01000078.1 GCA_003864455.1 Candidatus Termititenax aidoneus
ACTTCCAATCGCGATATCAGCGGAGTATTCAGTTCCAAACAAGAAGCTTATATTATGAATAATCATGGAAAACCTTCAGCTAATTTAGTTAATTGTCATCCCACAATTATGCTTAATGCCGGACATAATTATGATGAAACTTCCGCTGGCAGCGGACAGGCTTTTGACGTCATACCGGCTTTTTATACGGTGATTTATATAATGAAAGTGGCGTAATCAGTTAAATTAATTTCTGTCCGGTAATTCTCTCATAAGCCTCGCGGTATTTTTCGCTGGTTTTTTGCACGAGGTCTGGCGGCAGGGCGGGAACTGGCGGTTCTTTATTCCAGTGTATAGACTCCAAATAATCGCGCACGAATTGTTTGTCAAAACTCTGCTGGGACTGCCCCGGCTGATACAATTTGATGTCCCAAAAACGCGAGGAATCCGGCGTTAAAACTTCGTCGATCAGAATGAGTTCGCCGCGCTCGTCCTGGCCAAATTCAAATTTAGTGTCTGCGATAATAAGGCCTTTGGCCAGCGCGTCCTGCGCCGCCAGCGCGTATAATTCCAAAGATTTTTGTTTGATTTGCTCGCCCAAATCTTGGCCGATTAAACTGTTCATTTGAGCCGCGCTGATATTTTCATCATGCCCGACATCGGCTTTGGTGGACGGCGTGAAAAGCGGCTCTGGCAGTCTGTCGCCTTGCCGTAAATTTTTCGGCAGTTGCTGTCCGCAAAGCGCGCCGGTTTTTTGATAATCTTTCCAGCCAGAGCCTTCCAGATAACCGCGCACAATGCACTCGATCGGCACGACTTTGGTTTTGCGCACGAGCATCGCGCGGCCGGATAATTCTTTTTGCTGAAATTCCGGCGGGAAATCTTTAAGCTCGGCGCTTAAAAAATGATTTTTAATTCGCGCGGCAGTCCGCTCAAACCAGTAACGGGAAATGCCGGTCAAAACCTGACCTTTGTAAGGAATGCCTTCGGCAAAAATCTGGTCAAACGCGGAAAGCCGGTCAGTGGCTGCCAGCAGCAATTTGTCACCCAAATCATACAGGGCGCGGACTTTACCCTGCTTAATAGGCTGAACAGCGAGATTAAACTGGGTTAGAGGCTGCATGAGCAGGAATCTTACACCAAATTGGCCAAAACGCAAACTAAAATGTCCGGCCGGCGGAAAATTGAAATAATTTTCAGCCCCGTGCTATAATGTGCCTGAAGTTTTTTAAGGAGGCTTTATGCGGGATAGAGACTACGGCGGCGGTGTTTTTTTGGAAGGCCTTTTGATCGGCGCGGTGCTGGGTGGTGTGTTGGGTGTTTTGTTTGCGCCGCAGTCCGGCGAAAAAACCCGTCAATGGCTCAAAGAAGTCAAGGAAGACAATCAGGATATTATCGATGACGGCGTGAAAAATGTGGAAAATCTGGTTACGTCGGCCAAACAAATCATCGATGACAAAATTCGCAAAATCGAAGAAAAACTAAATAAAAAAGACGACAAAAATAAAAAGGATAAATAGGAGTTTTTATGACAGCGGCGGCGGTTTTAGGGTTGGCGGCGCAGATTTTGCTGGTCGTTCTATTATTTATAACGGTCTTAGTTGCCTGGCAGTTGTTCCGTATTTTGCGTGACGTGGCACAAATCTCGCGGCGTATAGAAGTATTGACCGATGTGGCCGGTTGGCTCGGGTTTTTCAGGAAGATAAGTAAAAAGTAAATTTAAGGTTTTTCCAGATAAATAAAAAATTCTTTGTTGCCGTCCATGCCGGTGAGAGGTGAGACAGTCTCGCCGAGGATTTTAAAACCGGCGGCCGCGGCGTAACCGCGGACTTTTTCCTGCACTTTGTCGTGCACGGCTGCGTCGCGGACAATGCCGCCTTTGCCTACTTCTTCGCGTCCGGCCTCAAATTGCGGCTTGACCAGCGCGATGACCCGCGCGCCGTTTTCCAATACGTTAAAAAGTGGCGGAAAAATTTTGGCCAGCGAAATAAAAGACACATCGACCGTCGCCAGACTTAGATTCAAGTCCGGCCAGCCGGATAATTCCAGCAATTGCGCTCTGGCGCAGTGCCGAAAATTGCATTTTTCGATGACCGCGACCCGTTGATCGCTGCGGATACGCCAGTCCAGTTGATTGTAGCCGACGTCCAGCGCGATGACCGCCGCCGCGCCGCGCCGCAGCAGACAGTCCGTGAAGCCGCCGGTCGAAGCGCCGACGTCCAGACAGCGCAGTCCCTGCGGTGAAACACCGAAAAAATCCAGCGCACCGGCCAGTTTCAAACCGCCGCGACTGACGTAAGGACATTTGACGCCGAGCAAACGAATAACCGCGCCGGGCTTGACCATTGTTCCGGGCTTTTGGATTTTTTGTTCGTCGGCCAGCACTTCGCCGGCGATGATCATGGCCTGCGCCTGAGATTTGGAAACGGCGAGATTTTTTTGCAGCAGCAACTGGTCGAGACGGATTTTTTCGGACATAAAATATTAAAGAAAGCGGATTTTTTTGCGCATTTTTTCGATACGGCGCATGATCCGCGCGATAGTTTTTCTAGTACCAAAGCGGCTGAATTGCGCGATGAGCCAGTGCTGAAAATAGGGCACGATATAAATTTTTTTCTGATACAGGGCTTTGACCGCGCGGCGGGCGACTAATTCCGGTGAGACCAATTTATACAGCCAGCCCGGTACGGTGGGCTTGCCGTTTTTAAAAAAATTGGTGTCCGTGATGCCCGGACAAAGCGCCGTGACGCCCACGCCGTAATCCTGCAGCTCTATATGCATGGCTTCGGACAGCGCGAGAACAAAAGCTTTGGACGCGCCGTACAGCGCGGCGTAAGGCATGGGTTGAAAAGCCGCGGTGGACGCGACATTGAGAATATAACCGCGCCGCCGTTTTTTCATGTCGCGGCCAAAAAGCGTGCTCAATTGCAGGACGGCATGCAGATTGACCTGAAACAAACGCTCGCATTCCGCCCAGTTTTGATCGACTTGCGGACGGGCGGTCAGGCCAAATCCGGAATTATTGACCAGCGTTACGATAGACAATTTATTTTTGCGGCAATAATTGTAAAGTTTTTGCGGCGCGTCGGGTTTGCTCAAATCGCTCGGCACAGGAATGACCGGTATCTTGTATTTGGCCTGCAATGCCTTTTGCACGGCGCGCATTTTCGGCAAATTGCGGCTGGCGAGGAGTAAAGCCTGGCCGCGCTTGGCAAATTCCACGGCCAGCGCATAGCCGATGCCCGAAGTCGCACCGGTGATGAGAGTGTATTCAGTCATGGACGGATTTTAGCATAACCTTATTTTAATTTTTTATACACCGTCGCCCGGGTCAGGCCGAGCGATTTGGCGGTCTGGCTGATATTGTTGTTAAAATATTTTAGCCTTTCCTTAATTACTGCGCGTTCGATTTCTTGGAGGGTTTGCTGCGCCGCGCCGTCCGCGATTTTTTTGCCGCCTGGCCCGCTGCCACCGGTGGCTGAGCCTGTCGAAGTCACCGAACCCGGCAGCAAATTGCCGAATAATAGATCCGTATGCTCGATTGTCCGGCCGGCACAGAGTAAATAGGCGCGCTTGACGGCATTTTCCAGCTCGCGGATATTGCCCGGCCAGCTGTAATTGAGCATGCTCGCTTTGGCCTGCTCGCTAAAACCGGCGACCTGTTTTTTGCCGCGCGCCGTTTCCTCGCGCAAAAAATATTCCGCGAGCAGAATGATGTCTTGTCCGCGCTCGCGCAGCGGCGGCACGGTGATCGGGAAAACCGCCAGCCGGTAATACAGGTCTTCGCGGAAATTATGCGCGGCGACTTCGTTGATGAGTTTGCGGTTGGTCGCGGAAATAACCCGCGCGTCAACATTGATCACGGCGTTGGACCCCAGCCGCGAGATTTGTCCGCTTTGCAGAGCGCGCAAAAGTTTGGCCTGCAGGTCTAGCGGCAATTCGCCAATCTCGTCGAGAAATAGCGTGCCCTGATGCGCCACTTCGAATTTGCCGGGTTTGCCGCGCTCGGCGCCGGTGAACGCGCCTTTTTCGTAGCCAAAAAGCTCCGACTCAATCAGCGTCCCGGGCAGCGCCGCGCAGTTGATGGCGACAAAAGGCTTGTCCTTGCGCGCGCTTTGATAGTGAATAATACGCGCGGCGAGTTCTTTGCCGGTGCCGGATTCGCCTTCCAGCAGCACGGGCACGGAACTGTCGATGACGGCCTTTAATTGCTGGTACAGGGAGTACAGCGCCGGAGATTTGCCGATCACGCGCAGCGGCACGCTGTCCGGAGTTTCAAATCGATGAATTTCTTTTGGCATTGTGAATAAATTATACACCATGTATGATTTTTTGACAATATGTGTACAAAAAATATACATTTCTAAAGTATATTTGTTTGTCAATATTTTTGAATGACCGGATTTCAGCCTGTTTTCGCCAAAAATAATAAATTGGCATTAAAATTGTTTATACAAAGCCATAAAGGTTAAGCTTAATTACTGCTAGCAAAATTAAGTTTGGCCAAAAAATTTGAAAAAGGAGATGGTAAATATGCTGCCAACATTTTTTAGGAGAGGAGAGTTCGGCGATTTGCTGGACAGGGTGTTTGAAAGCCCGCTGGAGATCGAACGCGGCAGAGGTTTTTATCCGAGAGTCGATATTCACGAGGATAAGGAAAATGTCTATGTGGAAGCGGATCTGGCCGGCCTCGAGCAAAAAGACATCAAAGTCGAGGTTGATGATGACAATGTGCTGAAATTGTCCGGCGAACGCGAATACAAAAAAGAGAGCGAGAACAAAAATTGTCATCGCGTCGAACGGCAGTACGGCCGTTTTGAACGGAGTTTCGCGCTCGGCCAAAATGTGGAGGCGGACAAGGCCAAAGCCGAATTTAAGAATGGCGAATTGAAATTGACCATTCCGAAAAAAGCCGAGAAAAAACCGCGGACAATCGAGATAAAATAAACGGCCGCGGCGACACAAATTCTCCAAGGGACAGTTTTAAACTGTCCCTTTTTTCTTTGGCAAAAAACACCAGAAAAATTTGTGCTAGGCATGAGAGATGGTAACCCCCTGGGGCAACAGATAAATACCCAGAAAGGTCAGGATTATGCATGGCGGAAAAAGCCCGAATAACCTTGAGATTGTGGTCTTCCATCAACACTACAGG
>BGZN01000079.1 GCA_003864455.1 Candidatus Termititenax aidoneus
GCGAATACGGCCGGAATTAGTCTTGCGGTCTAGTGTTGGCTGGCAGTATGGCCAACTCGACAAAGCAAGCGGCGGCGCAGAAACATGAACACATTGGGGGTGTGGGGCGCATAGCCCCACGGAAGCCATTTCTTTCGGCCATTTCTTTGGGCTAGCAAAGAAATGGCCACGTGCTGTAGGCATCAAAAAAAGTGAGACATTAAACAAAAAATTTCGATGTATTGATATAGACTGTTGGATTTTGGTAGAATAGATACGAACAAAAAATCTTGAAAGGAGTTTTTTATGTCAAGTATTACCACGGGTAGTGTTCCAGACTTAAACAGATATGCAGATTGTTTTGCAGAAGCACCACCAACTAGACCTAATACTGTAAATATGCCGCTTAAATATTTTTTGCCAATGAGAAAAGAGGATATTTATGTTAAATCAGCCGCTCTTGGTGGTAATGAAAATACTATTGATAGTGTCCTTGAGTTTGCCATAGCATCGTATCATTCACCGGCAGTTGTTAGCCTTAGACCGCCGGAAGCCGCGGCATTGTTGCCTGAAAATAGTAAAACATCTGCGTTAAAACTAGGAATGGCGGTCTTGAAAGAATTGACCGAGATCAGATTTCTCGACCCGTCCAACACCGCCGCTGTCGGCCGCTACGAGGGTATGATCAAGTTCATCTCCGACAAAAACGGCGTGTCCAGAGCGGAGATAGACGCTTATTACCGGCAGGGCATCGGCGCACTCATCGCCGAGGCGGTCAATGCGGAGTTTAGTAAGGTGAGTTTTATGCTTGATAGAAAATATAATACTACGCTAACTCGTAATTCTCAAACTGGGCAGTATACTTTAAGTTACGAAAGGCCATCAATAGAAAATGATGATAAAAAAATTACGGCAACTTCCCTGGATGATTTACGCGCCAAAATGACGGCCAGCCGAGATTTTACGGCAGATGGGATAAATCTGGCGGTAAATGAAAAAGCGGGTTATATACCTGCTGTGGTTTATGACAATTGGCAAATTGGTATAACTAACGGAGTAAATGGGTTGGCTCTGGTAAAAGAGACTATAACAAATTTTTATCTTAATCCTACTCAGAATAACTATAGAGCGCTTTTGGGAATATTTTCACGTTACGCATTCCTAACATCAAGCATTCAAGATCCTTTTGCTGAAGCAGCAGATTGGTCACTATCACGTACTATGAGTACTCTAAATCATAGTGTTTATTCTAAAATCGTTGACGATTTGGCGCATTCAGATATTCGTGCTTTAGCCCGTATTCCCGCCGATTCTCGTTACAATGTATTCTCCATACCTGCAGGCATCGGCGGCGGCGGTCCAGAGGATGACGCCGCGGTACTCAGAGAGTCCAATCAGGGCAGGTAAAAAAAGGGAGTTCCTTTTGACCTATTCGACCCCACCGGACGCTGAGCTTGTGGTCATCGAGCGCAGACCCGAAGGGAATGTAGTCGAGATGTCGAAGTGTCCGAGATATGCTCCTTTCGACAAGCTCCCCTTCGACAAGCTCAGGGTAAGCCTTCGACTTCGCTCAGGGAGCACAGGGAGCGGATGGGGACAGCAGGATAACTGTTAAAATATTTTCATTGTTCCGGCATGATATAATTAATCATGAAAATTTATTTGGATGTTTGTTGTTTTAATCGTCCGTATGACAATCAAGAACAGTTGAAGATCAAGCTGGAAACGGAAGCAAAATTATTTATCCAGCAAGAAATATTGTCCGGCAAACATGACCTGGTCTGGTCTTATATACTTGAATATGAAAACAATCGCAATCCCTATGAGGAAAAACGTAATGCGATAAAACTTTGGAAAGATGTTGCCAAAATATACTGCGAGGAAAACTTCGAAGTAATAGAGCAAGCAGAAAAACTGGCGAAACAAGGTTTAAAAATCAAAGATGCTTTGCATGTTGCCTGTGCAATAAATGCTTTGGCCAAGTATTTTATAACTACTGACAAACAATTATTAAGTGCTAAAATAAAAGGCATAAGGATAATAAATCCTGTGGATTTTATTGATAGATTGGAGGAGTAGTTATGTACACAGACACGGTGCTGCGCAATAAAGGCTTAAATGTGTTAATCGATAATTTGGGCAAGGTAGATGCCGAACGTTTTATCTCGCTTATTAACCACGATACATTTGACTATACGGAATGGCGGAAAGACTTATTCAATAACTTGTCGGTCAAAGAACTCAGCGCTTTGGCTATGCAAGAATACAAAAACGGCGACAAGTGAAACACTAGAGTTCCCCCCTTCGACAAGTTCAGGGCAAGCCTTCGACAAGCTCAGGGCAAGCCTTCGACAAGCTCAGGGCAGGCCTTCGACAGGCTCAGGGGACGGAGAGAACGAAGGAGACCGCCGTTGTTGCTTAGGCTGGCTCCGGCACAGTCTCCGGTTCTGGGTTTGGCGCGGGAACTGGCACAGGTTCTGCTTCCGGCGGTTCTACAGATTTACCTGCAGTCTATGTTTCTCTGTTTTGGTCTTTCTTTCTCTCTTTAAGCCGTACTGCCAAATAATACGTTTCTGAAGTATTCCTCCCCCATTCCTCTTAATTTCCTCACGGGGTTACCATCTCTCATGCCCGTACAATCAACAGCAAAATTCGATGCATTTCACAGGTATACTTTATCGATAAGTGGGTAATTACTGTTTTGTCAGTAGATGATTTTTGAGGAAGTAAAAATATTTGTTTGTGCTTACGCGCGGCAAATATCTTTACTTGCGCTCGGCGGCTGAGCTTCGGACGGTGAGCTTGGGACGGTGAGCTTGTCGAACCGTCGAACCGTCAAAGCCATCGTAAAACGGTCATTTCGACAAGCTCAATGACCGAGTAGGTTACGTTCGCTACGGGCAAAATATTTGCCGCGCTATTTGTGAAAAAACGAAAAAATGGAGTTTTGTCATGAAAAAGTTTTTAAATTTAAGATCTGTTAATAATTGCCCCCCCCCCATTTTTGGCGTAGGTACGCTGAAAAGCTAAGTTTTCTCCACTCTCTATTTTCTCCTAATGAACATCAAACGTTGAACGCCGCTTTTGCGGTCGGTCGTTTGAGGTTTGGTGTTTAAAAAAAATTAGGAGGGAAATTTTATGAGATATTTATTTACAAATGGTGTAGCTGTAGACGCTTCAAGACAAAACCAAGAAACAATGCGTTTATGGCGCACAGACCACAATCAAAGCAATGAAAGTGATGCACATCGTACAACAACAGCCGGAAAATATACAATTGAGCACACCAGAATAATGAGTAGCGGGCAAGAGATAAACATAACTGTAAACGGAGAAAGGCAATCTGTAAGATTGCAGGACGCAGGTTCTGGCGTCAACGGTTATAAATTTGATTTCACGGATGCAGATGGTTCTCGTAAAACAGGAGAACTCACTTTTTCAGACAGCACAGGCTGGCAGCTAGAAACATGGGACGCAACAGGAAATTCCCGTTCTGGAAGCATTCCTCCTGGTGGTGACTTTAATCCTCTTGAGGCACTTCCGCTTCAGCCCGCTGATGTTGCGCTTGCTCCAGAGTCTCCGCCTCCGCCCGCTGATGTTGCGCTTGCTCCAGAGTCTCCGCCTCCGCCCGCTGATGTTGCGCCTGCTCCAGAGTCTCCGCCTCCGCCCGCCAGACAACCAATACCATCAAGGATAGTAATGAATGTGCATTCAAATAACCTGGAAAGATTTTTACAAACTGCTGACACCAGGAATACTGACTATACCAAAAAAGGCTTTAGCAGCACGGCCACTCTTTCTGCAGTAGAAATTAATAGAGCTGCAAGAACACCGGAAGGCCAAAGAATGCTTATTGATTCGGCAGAGCAAACTGGCGGCAATGCGCTGGCAGATTTAGCTCTTATCGGTGGAACACGTATAGTAGATAACATGACCGATGGGGAGATAGACAATATGTACAGAGGCATTGTGAGCGCTAGCAAAGGACCCGATGGTAAGGTTAATGAAGCTGTATTGATGGATAAATTAACGGCATTACAGGAAAGGTTTCCTGCGGATCCTCTGGATGATACTTCTGCCGGCTCAAGACTGAACGCCAGACTGGACACTTTTTTTAAACCGGAAAGATCTCAAGGCTTAGGCATAATAGAGCCAAATGCTCAAGCGATCACTAAAGCTGTAAACAATTATAACGGAAATAATCCGACAACCTTAAATATGGCTTCCAGTTTAATAATGAAAGACCTGAGTACAATAACCTATACCACCGAAGAACCTTTGCCCAACGGACAAGGAACACAAAGTATATCCCATAGTGTAAATCTGGCTGAGAATCCAGAAGAGGCTATGGCACACATGAGTTCCAAAGAATTGGCTGTTCTTACAAATGAGGCTCTGCGCCATCCTATCGAAGGAACAGACGCAGACGGCGCTCCTGTTTTAAAATATGAATTTACTGATAGCAGCGGGAATAACGTTGAATTGGATATTAAAGACATAGCAACTGCCTTTAGCGAGCGCATTAAACAGGACAAAATAGCCGGCGTTGTTGCCACCGTTTTTGTGGCCGGCGTAGCCAGCGCTTTGACTTTGGGGCTTACCGCCGCTGGCGTTGCTCTTCTGCCGGCAGTGTTCGGCGCCCCCACAGCAGCAATGGGCGCTGCAGGAATAGGATTGGGAGCGGCAACCACGTCTGGCATCATAGTCGCCGGCAAGAATGCCGAGGCCGGCCAGCAATTTGTTAATAGCCTGCGCAATGAAGCTTATGTCAACACATTTCTTGAACTTAATCTGGAAAATATGTCTCAATTAGATCTAAACGCAGCAGCGGCAGTGATCAGTAGAATGCCGGATGGAGCAGAGAAAGATACCATACTAAATAATCTCTTAAATGGATTGGCGAAAATAGAAGATGAGACCAGAAATAAGGCTATTAAAAAAATAGAAACAGCTATTGCCAGCACGAACGTCAAACAGGAAACCGGCCCCAACACTCCGCCGCTAGTAATAAACAGCGCCCTCTCCACTGCATACAGCGGAAAAATAGCTGGACTGGTAGCAGAACAAAACACTGCCTCAGCCTAGCCGGTCAAATGTCGGTGTCGATATAATGCAATAAATAAG
>BGZN01000080.1 GCA_003864455.1 Candidatus Termititenax aidoneus
CGGGAAAAAGGTCAAGGGCTGTAATAGTTCCTTTGGTATTCTGCGCCAAAACCATTGTTTGACTGCCTGTTCCACAGCCTAAATCGGCAATTTTTGCTTCGTTTGACAGATTGTCAATAAAACCTAACGCCCTAATAGTTGCTTCGGGACTGCCAGGCCCCTGCCTTTCCAGCCCTGCAAAATATTCATTGATAAGCGTAAAGTCAAATTTATGTATCGATGTATCTTCCATTTCAATTCCTATCATTTATAAGACCATTATATAAGGAAATCCGCGCTCAGTCAGATTTGAATCGTTCAAGTCATAACTATACTTCTTTGGAGGTGGCGGCCGGATTTGAACCGGCGCAAACGTCGCTCGCTACCGCTCGCTCGTTACCCTCACTTCACATCGCTACGCTTGTGAAGTTCGGGTCTGCGGTTTTGCAGACCACTGCCTTACCATTTGGCGTAGTCGAACTTAACAAGCAGCGAAAGCTGCGACGTTAAGTGAGACCAACAAGCCCGCAGGGCGAAGTTACGCCACCTTAATAACATTATTTTTGGAGGTGGCGATCGGAGTCGAACCGATGCATCGCGGTTTTGCAGACCACTGCCTTACCACTTGGCTACGCCACCAAAAATGGAATTTATTTTACAGCAGAATCAGTATCTAAAGCAAACCGGTTATTACACTACGGTAATAAGTATCCGCATTTTGTCCGCGTGTCAGCCTTCAAATTTTAAGCCACTTTTATTATATAGATTACAGTCAGCATTATATCTTGATTATCCGCGCCACCAGTCACAGTTGCGTATACAGGCCAACACTGGCAAACAGAGCAATATCGCCGCTAAGTTTAGCGCCTGTAGGGAACAACATCTTTATAGTCAATTATCATCACGCTGCGCTCCGGCCGAGCAATATACGTTTCAGTTTTCCCAAAAATCACATTTTCTAATTTATTAGTTTTCTCATTGAAATAAAGCGTAGTATAATTACTGGCAACACCACTGGCAGAAAAAACCTGCTGTCCAGTTGCTTGCGCCATAGTATTAGCTAAATTAACCTCAGCCGCTCCACCCTCTCCATTGCTACAACCTAATAAAATTATCGGCCCATTAAAAATGGGCTTACCTGTTTGCAGAATATCTGCATCTGTTGTATCCAGAAAAAAATTATCTTCGTTTCTATAAATGTAATTATTTTTTCGATACTCGTCGTATGTAACCGCATAATTGTATAAGACAAAATTTTTCAGCTTGTCCGGATTTATGGCAATAACCTCGTTTAATATTTCCTCCACGCTTTCCGCAGAAACAAGACCCCTTATAACTTCATCCACTAAAGAGGTCAGATTCAGCATCAAACGCATTTTATCACCACCAACAGCTTGGTAAATAACACTACCAAAATGCTCCCGGGTTAGACGGGCTATTTCTTGTTGCTCGCTATCGGTCAGGTCGTTAGGCGTTCGTTGTACTTCATTAAAGTCTATGCTCTTTGACAATGACAATATCTGTTTATCTTTCTGGCCATGTCCGGCAAATATAGTCAAGTCTACCGGCCGCTGCCGCCCGACCTCGGTAAATGTGTCCGGTATTTCCGTATCAAAGTCCACTTCATAGTATAAAACCTGATACGCAGGCTGGCGATTTAACAATTGAGATATCGGCGAATAATTGCCGATGCCATTGAAAGCGCCATTGTAATCAGCCCGGTTATAGATCAGCAAAGCAATATTCTGTTCGGGGAGGAGAGTATTATTTTTGGCATTTATACGAGCAGCCAGACATTGCTCTAGTTCCGCGCGGTCCCGAAACCTTTCAGCATACAGTATGTTGTATTCTCTGCATTGTTTTTCCAAATTTTTCAAACTAGCGTCTGGTGCAAAAAGTTCATCAAGCGCGTACCAGGGCAAAACACTGGACAGCACGAGATAGCCAATACTGCCAACATTCGGCTTATATTTTTCTATTAAATTCAACAAAACAACTGTTTGTCCATCCGCGGCTAAATTTCTAAAAGCTACCCCGTCAAATATGATTTTCTCGATGAAATTTTTCATTTGCTCCGGATTCAACCCGGATAAATAATCTAGAAAAAATTTTGTATCAGTTCGACACTTCACTATCGATGAATCAACCCACAGGTCTATATCGATTTCATTGACCTCATCATCAATATCGTTATCACTATAATCCGGCTCTATACGGCAGCCATTTAGCACGCTCAAACTGAATAAGCCTAATACCACAGATACCAGTCCCCAAAAGACCTGTTTGCTAACTGGCGGATCTGGCGATAAAACATCTGGCTGTGCTTTGAGATTCTTATACAACATGACAGCTTATACTCCTAACGCGTGTATGTTTATTTACGTTTTGAATATATCGAAACTTTGGCCAGACTGTCCTGTTTTTTAAGCCAATTCTCCAACGCAGCGAATAGCCCATATAACAGGAATCTTACCAGCCCTTTAACCAGTTTTCAATTTAGAGCCTGTGATTTTAAAATCTGCTGTTTATTCCACCGTAACGCTCTTGGCCAGATTGCGCGGCTGATCGACCGAACAGCCTTTCTCCACGGCAATGTAATAGGCCAGGATTTGCAGCGGCACGACCGCCAGTATCGCCGAAATACTTTCCGTCGCGTCCGGTATACGGATCACTTCGTCGGCGACGCGCGTGATGTCGTCATTGCTCGCCGAAGCGACGGCGATAAGCTTGCCCTTGCGCGCTTTAACTTCCATGATATTGCCGAGAATTTTTTCGTAACGGCGTCCTTTGAAAGCCAGCACGACAGTCGGCATATTTTCGTCGATGAGCGCGATGGGGCCGTGCTTCATTTCTGCGGCGGAGTAACCTTCGGCATGAATGTAGGAAATTTCTTTGAGTTTCAGCGCGCCTTCCAGAGCGATCGGGAAACCCACGCCGCGTCCCAGATAAAGCGCGTTGCTGTGTTTGTGAAACGCCCGGGCAATGCGCTTGATATTGTCCACTTCCGTGAATATTTTGGAAATCTCATTCGGCACGCGCTTGAGGTCTTGCAGCATGACCGCCGCTTGATCGGCAGGCAAATTGCGGCGCAGCAAACCCAAATAGACAGTCAACAGGGACAGCACCACAAGCTGGGTCGTAAAAGCCTTGGTCGAAGCCACACCGATTTCGCGGCCGGCGTAAGTGTAAATGACCATGTTGGAATTGCGCGCGATAGTCGAGGACGGCACATTGACGATAGACAACACCTTGGCGCCAAGCGACTGCGCCTCGCCAATCGCGGCGATAGTGTCCGCCGTCTCACCCGACTGGCTGATCGTCAGCACGAGCGTCTTGTTGTCCAGCACGGGATAGCGGTAACGAAATTCCGCGGCGTAATCCACCTCGACAGAAAGGCGCGCGTATCTCTCCAGCAAATATTCCGCGACCAGACCGGCGTGCCACGAAGTGCCGCAGGCCACAATAAAAACTTTATTGACGCCGCTCAAATATTCGCGGTATTTTTCCAACTCCTTAAAAATCACTTCGTCATTTTGCGGCGAGATGCGCCCGTCCAGCGTGTCCTGCACAGCGTGCGGCTGCTCGTATATTTCTTTGAGCATGTAATGCGGATACTCGCCTTTTTCGATAGATGTAGGGTCGAGCGAGAGCGTCTGCGTTTTAGGATTTACTTTTTTACCGCGCAAATTACGGATTTCGACAGATTTGGCGGTCAGCACAGCGATCTCTCCGTCCTTGAGATAAATTACTTTGTTCGTATGCTTGATAAAAGATATGGCGTCCGAGCCGATAAAATTTTCATCTTTGCCCAGCCCGAGGCACAGCGGCGCGGCGCGCTTGGCCGCGACAATCTCATCGGGTTTGTCCTGCGCCAGCACAGCAATCGCAAAAGTCCCTTCGACCTCGCGCAGAGCCTGCAAAACCGCTTCCGCTAAATTTCCCGTGTAATACTTGCCGATGAGCGCCACCAAAACCTCGGTGTCCGTTTCGGTCTGGAAAGCCACACCTTCGGCCAGCAGTTGGTTTTTCAGCACATTAAAATTTTCGATAATGCCGTTATGCACCAGAACAATACGGCCGTCAGTTGTCGCCAGCGGGTGGCAGTTTTCCAGCGAAGGGCGGCCGTGCGTCGCCCAGCGCGTGTGGCCGATGGCGCATTTGCCACGGGGCGGATTTTTAAGTTTTTGTTCGAGATCATTGATTTTGCCGACAGCCCTGACCACCTCGATTTCGCGGCCGGTATGCACTGCCACGCCAGCGGAGTCATAGCCGCGGTATTCGAGATATTTCAGGCCGTCTACGACCAGCGGCAGAGCGTCTTTTTTGCCCAAATAACCGACTATTCCGCACATAGGCAACCTCCCATAAGTTATCATAGCACAATTAAAACAACGATCTCCACGTCAAATCTGTTTATTATAATGCCTAGCGCCGGGCAAGCTGTTTTAGATATTTTCCACGGATGCTATCCACTGCAAAATGAATGTCCTCGGCATATTGACCGAGCACATCCTGGCAAGCGTCGGGAAAAATATTTTCCGGTTTAAACAACTCATAACTATTAATATGAAAGGCCTCCGCCAGTTTAATTACAGTAACAGGCGACAGCCATTTGGCGCCGCGTTCAATGCTGCTCAGGAACGTAATAGAAATATCTATTTTTTCCGCCAGCATTGCCTGTGACCAATTAAGCCGAACACGATGTTTTTTTATGTTAGTTCCCAAAACTTTAAGTAACTCCTGTTTTTTCATGTACGCACCTCATAGATAATGCTATTGTGCTATTAGATTGACATAAAGAATCTAATAAGGTATAATATGAATCTGTTAGAACATTTAATTTAGGGGGTATGTATATGGCAAGTAATTACACAGATGAAAATGACGAGGACTTTACAACAGGGAATTACAATATTGTCAGAGAGAAACCGCTTTCAGCCGCGGGCGTAAGAAACGCTCTGCATACCAAGGAAAATGTAGCCAACAAGCAGGTCTCTTCAACTAATGAGACGGCAAATGTTTTGGACGCTAGTTCCAGCGACAGTTATTATCCGTCCTCGAAACTGGCCGGGAAAAATTTCGCCGCGTTGAGGAGCGACAAACAGGACAAGATAGCCGCGGGCA
>BGZN01000081.1 GCA_003864455.1 Candidatus Termititenax aidoneus
GTCCAAAGCAGTATGTCTAGAGCAGCCAGCAAATCATAATTTTGGCCTTTTGCGTTAAACTCCAAAAGGTTAATCGTGTATAATTCATTTTCCGGAGAAAGCAGCGAGCCTACAGCGATATTATTAACCTTTTTATGATCATGAAATTTGGCGGCGGTGCCTTCAATCATTTTTATGGCCGACTCTGAACCCACACGCTTGATCAGATTGTAAATCGCCTGGCCGGTAACCGCCGCGCTGTCGCAGCACAAGCCGATTTCATAAGCACAGTAGAGATTTTGCGTGCGTTTTTTTATTATCGCGATCAGTATTTTTTCAATGCCGGCATTTACCGAAACTCCGGAATCAGGATTTGAACAGCGCAGCAGTTTGTTTTCAATAGAAGTTTTGCTTAACCCCGGAATACTGCCCAAAACCGCGCCAAACTCTTTGGATAAATCTTCCGCTAAAGCAGAAAGCGTGATCCCGTTATTTTGGGCATAAGCCAGAATTGAGCCAATCGTAAAAGCGCTGGCCGAGCCGTTGCCTTGATAATACCAGGCCTGGTCAAACCCGTATGCGGACTGGCCAGCCGGCAGAAATTTCTTTATTTCATTATGCATTTCCTGATCGATCAGCGGCAGCAGTTTGGCATAATTGACCTCGCCCAAAAAAGAAGCGATCAGCTCGCGCGCCGGAATTAAGTTTTCATATTTAAGGCCTTGCTGCCGAGCGGCGTCCAATTCATGCATGAATTGAATAAACAAATCCCAGTTGTCTGTCCGGTGCCGGTAAATATTTCTAGCGACATTCCGCAAATCAATAAAGAACGGCCTTAATCTGGCGAACAACGGATTTTCCGAAGGCGCTTTTTCCCATAATGGCTTGTAAAATACTTCTTCGGCAAGATTCGCTTCTTTATGAAACCATTGCCGCAAGTTCGTCAAAACAGTTATCAATTCAGCCAGCAGCCGTTCGGTGCCGCTCAAATTGCGTTCTTTTATAAATTGCTTTTCTAAACGCCATAATTTATTCAGCATTTTAACCGGCCGGCTGCTGCTTTTTATCTTTTGCGTCAAAGGCAAAAACCGCAGCAGCAGTTCTGTTAAAAATTCGATCATGTCATAACTCCGTCTGCGTTTCTGAAATATTTTTAACTCTTTGATTAGTTCGTCGGCGTATAATTCCAGCCCTCGATAAGAAACAGCCTGACTGAGCCAGGACTTGTAATTACGCGCAGATATTTTTCCACTGTCCGCCAGTCTTTTGAGAGTATTTTGACAAGCTATCTTTACTTTATCCGTGGCAGAGGTGTTATAGGCGGCCAAAACCAATCTGTCTTCAAAAAGATTTTTTTCAAACTCCGATAGCGTATTATAATTGACATAAAGCAGCTCAATAGTTTTTTCAATAAAATCCGCTTTGGTGACAGGACTGTTTATCCGCTCGATCAGCCGGACAGCATAGCCCGCGGCGGACAAAACATGTATTTCTTCCAGCGGAGTTAGATTGATCTGGCTAAAATAATTTTGCTCGGCTGGACTTAATCTTTGATAGTCCAGGGCAATAGAAAAATCCGGCGGCAGCACGCCGGCAGCTTGCAAGGCCCGGTTAAATCCTGTGCGGATTTTTATATTTTCCTGACTATGCTGATATTCGCCGTACAAGCCAAACACTTTACGCCCCGGCTCCGGCCCCAGGATAAAAGGCAAAATAATTTCTGTTCCGGCCAGGCTCAAAACAGTTCCGGCATTGGGAAAATATTTTGTCTCGATTTCCCGTGCGGAATTTAAATAGATTAAGGCTTTGCTTAACAGCGGTGTTATTTCTTGAAAATCGGCCGCCGCTGGACTATTTTTTCCGGAATCTAATTCAGCGATTAGTTTTTGCACATAAACATAATAATTTTCGATTATTCTAATCGCTTCCGTATAAGGAAGAGCGGTTTCTTTACCGCCGGCGCTGCAGGAAATATAAAAATTCAAGCCGTTTAACAAGGCGTTCCGGTCATTATCTGGACAGTAAATATTTATTTTATCGCCCGGTCTAGAAATCCGGCCTATAATCAACAACAGGGCTAGCAATTTTTCATAAGATTTTAAACTTTTGTCTTTAAAAGAAAGCTTAAATATCGCCGTCGCTGCTTTGTGCAATCCGCCGCCGGCATAATTTTCCAAAGTAATCTCGGCCAGATTGGTGAAACTGCCGATTAAAATATCCTGAATCGCGCTAAAAAAATAAAAGGCGCTCTGCCGCCTGGTTTCCGCCAAATCAAACGGCACAGTGTATTTATTTGTGCCTTTGATCAAAATAGTTAAGAGGAGAAAAGTATTTTTCGCGCTCAACCAGTGCGCCAAATCTATGGTTTGGCCTAAAATAATATTTTCCACAAACTGTTTGAGTCCGGCAAAATAACTGTGTTCCGCAGAAACGCCTGCTCTCAACAGAAATTGCGGAATATCCGCCGCCTGCTGCACACCGGCGGCAGCGAGCAGCGCCTTGGCTCCGCTTAATAATTCATTGTTAAAATAATATTTCTTCGGGAAAGATACCGTCCCGGCCGCCGGCAGATAATTATTTATAAGACTCCTGGCTTCCGGAGAAGTAATTATTTTCTTGAGCTGATCAAATAGATCATTCAGGCTTAAAGTCTGTTGTTCTTTCAGGTCTTTTCTAAATCTAATCACCACAGGATCATCACTAAAAATATTTTGCGGCTTCATTAACCTCTTGCTTTGGGGTTTGGTTTCTTCAACTTCTTTAAGCAGAGCGTCCACCGTAGCCCATACTTCGTTTTTTTCTCCGGTCAAAATTATTTTAGCCAGCATAATATCTCCTCCTATTTTTTTATAACAAGCCTTTATAAATAAGGTGTTTAGAATATTCACTCCGGGTTTTACTGAGCAAAGTCCTGGCATAAACGGCAAAAAGTTTTCGCGCGGCCGGATAATAAAGCGCCGAATATTCTCGCTGTAAAATTTCCGCCAGAGCCGAACTGATCTGTTCTTCAGATAAATTGTCCAAATAGTTTTGAATATCCGGCAGCGCTTTATTTTTAAACACAAAGCCAGAACCGCGTCATTAATTTGGGCGGCAGACATCTCCGAAAGCCCGGAAAAAGTTCTATTAACCGTTTCCTCACGAATCACTTTGATTTGAGCGGCAGGCAGATTTTTAATTCTCAAAAGCAAATTATTAACCGCGTTGTCCGCCGCCTCAATATTTTCTAAAGAATCCGCCTGTTTTATATGGCCGGCAGTCCGGACAGCCAGAGCCAGCATTTTACGATACTCAAAATAAGTGTTGGTGAAATAATATTCTGCCCGGGCGGAATCCACATAAGAAAAATTTTGAATGTCAGCCAGGTGCAGCGAGCGATCCTGTCCGAGTTTTCCAAATAATCGGACAAGCTCCAGCGGCGCCAGCGCATTTAAATAACTTTGCACGGAAGCGGCGCCTCCGGGATTTTCAATAAAACTCATCGCTTCAATATTAAATTTAATCAATTTTTCCTCCGCCCCATTTTCTAGCTCCAGTTGTTTCAGATTTTTGTAAATAAAGCGTTTGTACAAGGAATAATTAATTGTGCCTTCCACGATCAAGCGATAAACATTTCCCATTAGCATGGAGAGCAAAGTCAAATAATTTTGAGGCAGGCCGCCAGCAGCAGCGGCCAGACCGGCGGCTGAAGCGCTGCCAAACACCGGTCTCAAGGTATTCAATTTAGTTTCCAGAGAATTTTTACCGCGCGCTTTATTATTTATAAAAGTGTAGCCGGCCCCTGCCAAACCAACACCCAGCAAAGTCGCGGCATTAGCCAGCACTAAATTATTCGCTCCAGCTAAAATATTTTGCAGCGCATAAGCCGTAAACTGCGTCAGAGGCAGACCCAAAGAACTATACATAACGGACTGCGACAGCTTGAGCGGATTTATATCGGACAGACGATACTGCCAAAATTTTGTCCCGCGCGCGGAAATGCACAGCATGACGCTGTTCGTAAAAAGATTTAACAGAGTGTTAAACAAAATCACATTGGGCAGCGGAAAATCTAGATTGGGAAATAAGGTAAAGCACAGCGCGGCCGTAGAAACACCGGCCAGGACACGGTAAGAATTGCGAATGAGCGGTTTAAGATTGCGGTATATTCTGCTTATCCTGTGAAAAGCTGTCTGCGGTTTAGGATTATTTTTAATTTTTGGCATTTCAGCGGCGCCCGGCCCTGCAACATTTTGCGCGGTCAGCATCACGGCTAAAGAGTCCTGATTGATTACTCTGAATTTGTTTTTAGGGAGCGTCGATCCCTCCAGCTCAAGCAGGCTTTTAGCATACGGCGGCTGCTCCAGTATTTGCCGATAATCATTTACCGCCTCGATCAGCCGTCTTGTATTTTTATTTTGATAAGCCGCGATTATGCGGCACGGCGCTCTCAATAAAGCCATATTTATTTCCAGCAAACCGCGAGTGTTTGTTTCCGCAATAAAATGATTGACATTTTCCGCAATCAGCTCTCTCTGTTTAGAGGAATTGCTAAACGCAAAGGCATAACACAGCAGGGTTAAGTAAATTATTTTATGCAGATTAAAACGCTGAATGCCGTTCACCAGCCAGCTCTGGCTTTTATTTATAAGCTCGCTGACCGCAAAATCAATCTGCCGGGAATCTTTAGCCGCATTCAGCGCCGCCACTATTTGTCCGGCTATTTTTTTATCCCGACCGCTAAAGAAAAACAACCGCGAGAATTTGTTCTCTGTTACAAATATAATTTTACAAAACATAACTGACCCAGCCCAGCCGTTTCTTTAAATTCTGCCAACTTAAATATTCCGTCTCTGGCCAAAAGCTATATATTTAGCGGCCAAAAGTTCATTAATAAAATATTTGCCGCCGTTATTGGTGCCGGAAGACTGCTTAAAGCCGCCCAAATGCATAACATCTCCGCCCAGCCAGAGATGAAAATCATTGATAATAATACTGCCCGTCAAAGTTTCCTCAATAAAATTTTGGATAAAATTCTGATCGTTTGACCAAAGCGACGCGCGCAAGCCAAAACGGGAATTATTTACCAGCGCAATGGCTTCCTCCT
>BGZN01000082.1 GCA_003864455.1 Candidatus Termititenax aidoneus
GCCGCCCGCAGTTTCAAGCTTCCGTTTTTAAGTTCCAGCAATAAATATTATTTGCGCGTGCAGGCTCTGGATCATGCCGGTAATGCGGGCGGCTGGAAAACTTTGCTGGAATACCGCTTTGACAATATGCCGCCAGAACCGCCGCTGGCTGTGGACGACGGCCTCTGGCACAACAGTTCTTATGTTTCCGCCGGCAGTTGGGCGGCGGCGAGCGACAGTCTATCGGGGATCAAGGGCTACTGGTATTACTGGGGCAAAGCCCTGCTGCCGGACGCCGCGGTCTATCAGACGGGGCGGGATTACAGCGGCCTGGCCTGCGGCGACGGCGATGGCGTGTATTATTTGTATGCGCGCGCGGAAGACAACGCGGGCAATCTCGGCGACTGGCGCGCGGTCCTGACGTACCGCTATGACGACACGCCGCCGGGCAATTCGGTTACCAATCAAAATATACCCTGGACAAACGCGGCGCAAGCTCCGGCTTTTAATTGGAACGCGGCTCCGGACGGGAGCGGTTCGGGCACGGCGGGCTACTATATATACTGGGGCAAATTAGCCGACGGGCAGTCGACCACGCCGTATATAACCGCGGCGTCGTACACGCCGCTGGCCTGCGCCAGCGAGGGCATTTATTATTTACGCATTCGTCCCCAAGACGCGGCGGGCAATGACGGCGTCTGGCAGACTGTGGCGGTCTATCATTATGACGCTTCCCCTCCGGGCAGTTCGCCGAGTTTTGACGACAACAGTTGGACCAATGTCAAAAAGCCGGACAATTTTATCTGGGAAGAAGCTCAGGACGGCGAGGGTTCGGGCATAGACGGTTATTCCTACAGCTGGAGCACGAACGGCAGCAACACCGTGGCGGACGGCTACCGGCAGGGCAACACAGTAACAGACCGGACGTACATTTTTTCTACGCTGGCCGTCAGCGGGATATATCATCTGCGCGTGAGAGCCAGAGACGCAGCGGGCAATGACGGCGCGTGGAAAACAGTGTATATCTACCGGTACGACGGCGCGGCGCCCGGAGTGTCCGCGACAAATAAAATACAAAACTGGACGGGGATCGCCAGCGCTGGTGCGGTTACCTGGAGCGCCGCGCCGGACACGGGCGGTTCGGGCGTCGCCGGTTATTACCGCTACTGGGGCACGGACAACAACGGCAAAAATCTAAACGATTACAAAAACGGCGACACGGACACCGACCGGACCTACAATCCGTCGTCCTGTCTGACCAGCGGGGTTTATTATTTGCGCGTGGCGGCTGTGGACAACGCCGGCAATGCCGGCGACTGGCAGACAGTCTTAACTTACAAATTTGACGACACGCCGCCGGGCGGCAGTCCAACCTCCATACAAAATATGCCGTGGAGCAATGCGGCGCAAGCTCCCGCTTTTAGCTGGAGCGCCGCTCCGGACGGGAGCGGTTCGGGCACGGCGGGCTACTATATATACTGGGGCAAACTGGAGGACGGGCAGTCGGCCGCTCCGTATGTAACCGCGGCGTCGTACACGCCGCCGGCCTGCGGCTCTGAGGGCACATATTATTTGCGTATTCGTCCTCAAGACGCGGCGGGCAACGCCGGCGTCTGGCAGACCGTGGCGGTCTATCATTATGACGCTTCCCCTCCGGGCAGTTCGCCGAGTTTTGACGACAACAACTGGACCAATGTTAAAAAACCTGAGCCTTTCACCTGGGAAGAGGCCGCGGACGGCAGCGGCTCCGGCATAGACGGCTATTCCTACAATTGGAGCACAAATTCAGAAAACATCACGGCAAGCGGCTACCGGCAGGGTAACACGCTCGAAGCGCGGACGTATATTTTCCCGACGCTGGCCAGCAGCGGGATTTATTATCTGCGCGTGCGCGCCAGAGACGCGGCGGGCAATGACGGCGCGTGGAAGACAGTGTATGTCTACAGATATGACAACGCGGCGCCCGGTTTGTCTCCGACGGATAAATTGCAAAGCTGGACGGCTGTGCGCGGCGCGGGCGTGGTTACCTGGAGCGCCGCGCCGGATACGGGCGGCTCTGGTATCGCCGGTTATTACCGCTACTGGGGACAGGACAACAACGGCAAAAATCTAAACGATTACAAGAACGGCGACACGGACGCCGACCGGACTTACAGTCCGCCGCCCTGTTCGGTTAGTGGAATATATTATCTGCGCGTGGCGGCTGTGGACAACGCCGGCAATGCCGGCGACTGGCAGACAGTCTTAACTTACCAATACGACGCGACTCCGCCGGTCAACAGCGCGGAAAATTTTATCGAATACTGGTCCAGCAACAACAATGACCGCGGCATGTATAGCTGGGTTGAGCCCAATGATTATCCGGGCTCTGGTGTCCGGGGGTACAATGTGTACTGGGGTACTAATTCTGTCGGCACGGGTGCGGATTTCAGCGCCAGCAACAGTTACGACCCGCCGGCCTGTGATTCTACAGCCACTTATTATTTGCGCGTGCAGGCTGTGGACAATGTCGGCAACGCGGCGAATTGGATCACAGTTTTGACTTATATTTACAGCGACAACAATGTGCCGGGCATTTCGCCGACATTTGTGCAGGATGCCTGGACCAGCGCGAACAGCCGCGAGTCTTTGACCTGGGCGGCGGCTCCGGCGGGCGGCTACAAGGTGGTTAAATATTATTATTACTGGGGCAAAAATTCTGTCGGCTCCAGCACGGATTACTTTAAAAACGGCGACACCGATTTAGACCGGCAGACCGGCCTGTTACATTTCTCCGACGGCGACGGCGTTTATTATTACCGCGTGCAGGCTGAGGACGAATCCGGACAAAAAGGCGACTGGACTACTGTACTGATCCATCAGCAGGACAAAACCGCGCCAATTTTGACGGACGAGCCGCTGGAGGAAGACTGGACCGGCGAACGTAAACGCGCTTATTTTGCCTGGAGCGAAGCTCTGGACAGCAGCGCCGGAATCGCGGGCTACAATGTTTACTGGGGCGGCAACAGCAAAGGCGAGTCCGTGGATTTCCAGATCGACACGTATTTTGAACCGCCGGAGCTGAACACAGACGGGATTTATTATTTGCGCGTGCAGCCGGTGGATAAGGCCGGCAACAAAGGAAGTTTCAAAACTTTGTTGGCCTACAAACTGGACATCACGCCGCCGGATTTTTTTGACGAGCCGGTGATCGAGCCGTGGACTAGAGAGGCCAAGCGTTCCACACCTTTCACCTGGGAAGAAGCTTTGGACGGCGTAGGCTTGGCGGCCGGCTCTGGCGTGGCCGCCTATAATATTTACTGGGGCGATGATCCGGACGGCAGCACAGTGCAGCTTTACCGCCCGGCGTACAATCGGACATACACTCCGCCGGCCTGCAAAAACGGCGACCCGCATTATTTGCGCGTGCAGGCCGTGGACAATGTCGGCAATGTCAGCGAATGGCGGACTGTTTTAGTTTACAATTACGACAATCTCGCGCCGGACATATCGCCGACGGCCGTTACTGAGAACTGGACGAATATCGCCGACCGCGCGCCTTTCACCTGGGAAGAGGCTTCGGACGGCCGCGGCTCAGGCGTCAACGGCTATTATGTTTACTGGGGCCGAGATTTTTACGGCGAGGACAACAGCGCGGCCGCTTATCAGGCCGGCAATCAGACTTACAATCCGCCGCTGATCACGGAAGGCACGGGTTTATATTATTTGCGCGTGCGCGCGGCGGACAATGTGGGTCTGGCAGGCGAATGGACTACGGTTTTGACGTATTATTACGACGAGACCCTGCCCTATGGCGCGGCGCGTATAGTGGATACGGTATACCCGCCGTACACCAATACGGTGAATGTCTCGCTTGCTCTAACTTACGGCGACGCGCACAGCGGCGTAGTGTCTATGAATATAGACAGCGGTGCGGACTGGCTCGGCTGGGAAGCGGCGGCGGACTTAAAGACTGTGCTCCTGTCCGCGGGCGACGGCGAAAAGATCGTTACTGTGCAGTATCACGACGCGGCCGGCAATGACAGCCTATTTGTAACGGCCGCGATCATACTGGATACTGTAACGCCCGGTATTTCCGCGACCGCCGTTACCGAGAGCTGGACAAATACCGCCGACCGCGAAGTTTTTGCCTGGACACCGGCTGAGGATCACACTTTGTCCGGCATTACCGGTTATTATGTCTACTGGGGCGACGCTCCGGACGGCGTGTCGGATAGTTATCAAAGCAGCGCCAATTTAAGTTTTGACCCGCCGACCGTGAATATACCCGGCGCTTATTATCTGCGCACGCAGGCGGTCAGTCTGGCCGATAATTACGGCGACTGGACTACTGTACTGACCTATCAGTACGCCGGACAAGCTCCGGAGCCGGTGTCCGCGGCGCCCGCCGAGATCTTCACCAGTCTCAATACTTACGAGATATTCACCTGGCCGGACGCGCTGGATATAGACGGCGATCTGGACGGCTATTATATTTGCTGGACTACCAGCAGCAGCGGGGAGTCCACGGCCAATTACCAAAACAGCAATTCTATGGCGCTGCCGGAAGCGGCGGCAGACGGCGTTTATTATCTGCGCGTCCAGCCGGTGGACGCTTATGCCAACGCCGGAGCTTGGCGCACTGTACTGGTTTTGGTCTACGACACTTTGCCGCCGACGGGCAGTCTGCGGATCAACACGACGGACACGGAGTACACCAGCACGGCCAATGTGTATTTGCATTTCCAGTATGGCGACCTGCTCAGCGGAGTAGTCTCGCTCAATGTGCAAAACGGCGGCGTCTGGCAGGGCTGGGGATCAGCGAACGCCGGAGAGAATATCCTGCTGCCTCTCGGCGACGGCGAAAAAACTGTTACAGTGCAGTACCGCGACGCCGCCGGAAATTTGAGCGCGGAGTATACGGCGTCTATCATTCTGGACACGACGCTTCCGTCTGTGGATTTGCCGCCGGACGGTCCGGTGGTAACAACGCGTCCGCCGACAGTCCAGCCCGACACAGATGGTGATGGTTACACCGATGCGGAGGAACTCAAGGCCGGCAGCGACCCCTCTGACCCAAATTCCATTCCGGTGGA
>BGZN01000083.1 GCA_003864455.1 Candidatus Termititenax aidoneus
TCGCCGCTGCGTTTGGCGATAGTTTCACCGACGCCGCTCCAGCTATCCGCTGACTCTGATTCATAAGCAAAATTTTCGACAATATAATTGTAAAGTTTGACCAATTTTTCTTCCGTGGACAAAACGGTGTCATTTAATTCCGGAATATTTTTTAACAGCTCGGCGATCTGCGGGCTGAAAGGATCAATGTAATCCGTTACGCTGTTGTAGCTGTCGGTCTTGGCGGAATAGCCGTAAGCGCCGTCCACCACCGCGCCGTCGGCTGTGTGTTTTACTGTGTAATAAGAATCTTTTTCTTGGGCGATCTCTTCCGGCGGATCGTATTGTTTGAAATTACGGATATATCCGCTGTCCGTTTTTTTCTCCGCCGGAGCAGATCTGTTTTTGCCGCCAAAACGACCGCTTAAAGACGCTCTGTCCAGACGCAAGCTGTCCGCGGCCTTTTTGCGCCAGGGAAACAGGATCTTCAGTGTCCTGGCCATAAAAGCCTGTTCCCGTGTTTTAGCCGCTTTGGTCTGTTTGTTTTTGCCGGCGATTCTCAGCCTGGAGCGAATAACGGTAGTGTCGCCGCCAAAAGAATTGCCCAATTCCTCATCGACACTGGACAAAAAAGAACCGGTTTTATCCTCCAGCTCTACAGAATATTCGTTATCGGTTTCCAGCAATACTTTATTTGTTTCTGGCATAGCTTCTCCTGCTACTATTATATCGATTTTTTACAGTCTAAACTTGCATTTGCGTAAAGTCATGATTTATAAATTTTGTGTGTAACTTTTTACAGATACTTACGAGTCAAGCTTAACTTCGCTTTGCTTGTTAAGTTTGACCCACAAGGCCTCTTGCGGCCGAAGTGATAACCTAAAAAAATGAACCGTTTTTTAATATCTTACGATATTTATTATAAGGTATAGAATCGCTAAAATTGGGTATATATAACCCATGCAAGAAAATCGCTCTTTCCATCGATATAAGATGCGGAGGGAGGCAAACAGGAGGCAATATGGCTATAGATTTAAATACCAGACCCAATCATCTTTCACAGGCAGATTGGAATAAACTTTCTACCCTCGACGAAAACCCTGAAAAAGACGGCGTGCAAATTTCCAGCCGTGAAAAAGCAGCAGAAGCTTTGCGCTTGCTTTTAGACGGCAAAAGCTATGTAGACTTGCCAGACGCTTATAAAACAGCTTTGAAAGACCACATTACGCAGCTTAGTGAAAATAATAATCAATTAATTGACACTGACAATGAAGTTGCCGGTGTAATTGCTCAACTAAAAGAAACTTTTCAAACCGAAGAAAATGCTTTAAATGTTTTTGTATATGGCGTGCAAAATCAACCTAAGATTAATACTCATCCGGCAGCTCAGGATTTTGACGAGGGTGCGGAAACATACAATGGCCACAAACTCAAAGCTTTTGACGGAGCTATGTATTTATTAAAGAGCGGCGCGGAAAAACCGGAACGGGTCGCGCTTAATAATGAAGGCATTTATCCTTTTGGCATCGTGGGAGGCCGCCAGCAATACTATACTATCGCCGCCGGCAAGTTGGTAAAAACTGTCTCCGCCGAGCAATGGGACGCTGTGCCGGATTTTCTGGATATCAATCGCAGCGGTTCGCCAATCTACAAAGTGATCAATGGCGAAGTATACCAAAAAGACAGCCGCGCCAAGATAATTATAGTGCAGCCGGATCAAGCCAGCGCAGAAAATCAAATCTACACGCTGAACAATAGTCAATATACGCTGCTCGACGGCAAATTGATCAAAACCCTGCCGGAGCAGCAATGGACGAACGCCGCCGATCTTGGCGTGCGGGACAATTCTTTTGAATACAAAGCGGTCAATGATTTCGGCGATCACTATGCGATATACAAAAAGCCTCTGGTTGCGGGCGGCCTGATTACGCCTCTGGGCAGCGACAGCGTCAAGGTCGGCAATGACACTTACGAGATAAACAACGGCCGTTTAGAGCCGGCGCATCCCACCGGCAGATTTGCGGAAATCACTCCGGAAGCTTGGGCGAACAATAAAGAAAAAATCACGATCGACGGCAAAACCTATAAAGTTTTTTACGGCAAAGTTTACAGCCAAAACAAGGACGGCACAGGCGGCATCAGCGGTGTGCCCGGCAGAGGCGACAGCGTTAAGTACAATGACCAAACCAAGGCTTACACTATTGGCGGCAAGCCTTACGTGATAGCCAGCGGCAAACTTCAGGAAACTATCACCGCGGAACAATGGGACAGCATCAATCCCAATCTGTCTCCGGTTTCCGGTTACAAACCATTTAATAATGGGCTGATCTATCAGATCTATCAAAAAAATGGCGACGTGATCTCGCCAATGGTTAAAACCCCCAATAAAGGCTATCTGATAAACGCCGCTTATTATGATGTCAGCAGCGACGGGCGCATCCTGGAAAGCAAAAAAGGAAGCGGCGACACAACAATATCTATTAGCACTGGTCCCAATTTTAGTAATAACAGTAATGCTGTTTCAAATATTAATATAGCTATAGTGCCCGATGATATTCGAAAGCAACTTACAGTAGATCCGACCAAGGTAGTTCTGCCGGATGGCGTAGAAGATACTCCGGAAAACAGACAGACCTACGCGGATAGACAAACTCAGGCAAATCTGGAAGCCGAAGCAGAAAGAATTGTGTCAGAAGAGCTAAAAAATGGAACTGAATTTACTGAAGCAACAAGAGTTCAAATCGAAAGCAACAATTTAGAGCTTGACGCTACTTTGCATATTGGTGAAGATACATATTTTGATCTTAATAAAGCGGTGGCTAAACTTGGCGCCGGTCCACTTTCTTTGGGTGTTGGTTGGAATAATTTTTATGCGCCAAAATTTCCTGTCGGTTGGCCAATAGATTTCAGGCCGCAGTCCGAAAACTCAACTATGGGCGCATACGCTCAATGGATGCTCAATGAAGAAAATGAACTTGCGTTGCGTGTTACCGCCGATCTGCCGTTAGGTCCTAAGACAGACTTTGCTAAGGGTTTTGACAATGCTGATTACAGAATACGCGGCGGATTTTCTGCGCGGCCGTCGTTCGGGCCAGTGAAGACCAGCTTTGACTTGTATTACGAACGTGAAAAAAAATCTGCTGAAGAAGCTGAATATAATTCGGTCGGCGGCGAAGCTTACGCAGCCTGGCGCGCTTATGAAAGCGCTCGTTTGAGATTCTCTGTGTTTGGCGGAGTCCATAGCCAATATACCTGGGGCACAGACAATGGAACAACAGATGGATCGCCTATTTTTGAAATCGACAAAAACGATCCAAAAATTAATCCCGACGGCTCTCCGGTCTGGGTAGAAGGCTCTGCCCCTGAAACGGTATCTTACATTCCACTCGGCGCAACAGAGCCTATCGAGATACCCGATGTGGCCTATCGCTGGATAAAACAAGACGGCCGCATGGTCGAGGACGGAGATCAGCCGTTGGTAAGACGGGATGCCAATGACGGGATAGTGTTAAAAAAGGATACTGAGGGCAATCCTATAATAATTCGTGAAGGACACCCGTTGTATAATTATATGCGCGACAATGAGTGGAACGGAAGCGACTATAAAATGGAGGAGGTCTATGATGCTAATGGTGTGGCTACATTTGTTCCTGCACTAGATGAAAATGGAAACCAGATACCTCTAATATTTGAACCGGAATACGAAGAAAGACGCGAGCAGGATTACAAAACTAAAACAATAGGTTACACACCTCAGTATGCCGATCATGCTGTTTCCGGCTACAATCTTAGCGCCAGTCTTGGACTTCAATTAGAGACACTGTTAGGCGACAGGGGCAAGTACGGCACGCTAGTTTCATCGCTATTTGCTTCCGGGGCAATGAGCAGACAAGAATATGCACCACATAGTACCAGCAAGAACGGTAATCCGTTTGGCGACTGGACTCAAACACAAAAATTACTTCAGCTAGGAGTCAGCCTTGATTATCTTTTTCCGAACGAGATATTCGGAGGCAAGATGTCCGCTTCTGCAAGATATATTCATAGGCTTACGTTAAGTGATTTTGCAAATTATGCCTTTGAAAGAAGGGATAATTCTGTTGGAATTTATCTTAACTATATCCGGTAAATCGTGAGTAAATATATAGGCTGAGAAATATCATAAAAAAATAAGACTCATTTTTAGCCTGGCCTTGCGGCCAAAACTTTTGTCGCGCGCCAAAACGCTGAGCAAAGCGCGAGTACTTCACGCAGTTGACATGCTGTAATTTATAGTTTACAATGATAAGTATGCTAACAGTTGAACTGACAGAAATTTTTGACAAATGGTACAAGAAATTAAGGGACGATCAGGCTAAAAGCGCGATAGATGTTCGACTGGTGCGCCTGGCAAAAGGCAATTTTGGTGATTGTAAATCTTTGGGCAACAGTCTTTATGAAATAAGAATTCATTGCGGCGCAGGTTATCGATTATATTTTGTTAACAAAAGCAATAAATGGATTTTAATTTTATGCGGCGGCGCTAAATCTACGCAAAATAAAGATATTGAAAAAGCCAGAAAAATAGCAAAGGAGTTAACATGTTAAAGATTAAAAAATTTGATATATACGAACATCTTAAAACAGAAAAAGCTGTGCAAGGTTTTCTCCAAGCCGCTTTTGCCGAAAATGATCCGGATTTTGTTGTAGAAGCGCTCGGCATAGCCGCCAAAGCGCGCAAGCTAATGTCCAAAGCCGCCAAAAAAGCCGGTGTAACCAGAGAAGGGCTTTATAAATCGCTGGCCAAAAACGGCGCGCCAGCGTTTAGCACTGTAATGAATGTGGTTAATTCGCTCGGCTACAAGTTGACCCTCGCGCGGGCTTAGAAATTTTTGCCGCGGCCGCCTGCTAAAACACGGTCAAGAGAAAAAAATATCCAAGCATTTTAGGTATGGTATAATAAATTGTAAATAGTTTCTCGGAGAAACCATGA
>BGZN01000084.1 GCA_003864455.1 Candidatus Termititenax aidoneus
TGGAAACCAACACGTTTAATTCCAGCTTGAGCAAATTGCGGGAACTGGGTTTAGCGAACAGGCTGGAGGAATTTAATCAAGCCGCGGTGCGAAATGCCCGCGCTTCCGGCGCGCGTTTTGTCGCCGGCTCTCTGGGGCCGACCGGCAAATTGTTAGAGCCGCTCGGCGTTTTGAGTTTTGAAGAAGCCTATGCGTCGTATCGCGCGCAGGCGGAGGCTCTGGAAAAAGCCGGAGTGGACTTATTTATCGTCGAAACTATCAGCGATATACAGGAGATGCGCGCGGCGCTGCTGGCGCTTAAAGACACCAGTAGCCGGCCGGTCATTTGTTCGCTGACCTACAATGAACAGGGGCGCACGCTGACCGGCACGGATATTTTTACCGCCGGCGTAACTTTGCGCGAACTGGGCGCGGACGTCTTGTCTATAAATTGCTCGATCGGGCCGGAAGGCGTGGTCGGCCTGTACAAAAAATATTACCGGGATTTGGGCGCGCTTGGCCTGCCGCTAATGGTCATGCCCAACGCCGGTCTGCCGGAATTAATTAACGATAAACTGGCCTACACTATGACGCCGCAAAAATTTGCGGAAATCATGGCCGAGCTGACGCAGTACGGCGTGCAAATCTTTGGCGGCTGCTGCGGCACGACACCGGCGCATATCGCTGTGTTGTCTGAGGCTATCAAAGAAATATCCATAAAATATCATAATTCTGATAGCTCCAAAAAGGAAGTTTATTTTACTAGCCGCAGCCGGGTAGTGCGTTTATCTGAAACAAAACCATTTTTAAAAATCGGCGAGAGTCTCAACCCGACCGCGCGGAAAAAATTTGCCGAGGAATTAAAGGCCGGTCAGGAGAATTTTTTACGCGAACAGACTAAAGAACAGAGTGCGGCGGATTTGCTGGACCTCAATGTCGGTGTGCCGGAATTAGACCAGGCGCGCTTAATGCAAAAATGTGTGCAGACCTTGACTATGGTTACAGATAAACCGCTTTGTCTGGATTCTGACGATCCGGCTGTGCTGGAGACCGCTTTAAAAAATTATCCGGGTATTGCGCTGATCAATTCTGTGAACGGCAAACAGAGTTCTTTGGAAAAGATTGTTCCGCTGGCCAAACGTTACGGAGCGGCTTTGATTGCGCTGACGCTTGATGAACAGGGTATACCGGATACGGCCGAGCAAAGAGTGGCTGTGGCTAAAAAAATAATCGAATATTTACGCGCGGCTGGTTTTCCTGAACACAAAGTTTTTTTTGACGGGCTGGTCATGACTCTGGCTTCTGAACCGCAGGCCGCGCTGGTAACGCTGAAAACTACCGAAGCGCTTACCAAACTGGGCTGGCATACTTCCTTGGGCGTAAGCAATGCCTCTTTTGGCCTGCCGCAGCGCAAAAACATCAACAATGTTTTGCTTAAATTATTGGCGTCAGCCGGACTGAAAGCGGCTATCTTGAGCGCGGCGACCTACCGGCAGATCGACCAATATACCCATGCGGAGCAGTTGGCTGAAGCGGTGATTTTAGGAAAAGACTCCAACGCCGCCCAGTACATCGCGCAAGTCGCCGCGCCAGAAACCGCGCCTGCTTTTAAAAAATCGGCGGCCAAAGAACTTTCGATTTACGAGACAATCATCGAAGGCAATGAAGCGGCTGTGCTGGATTTGGTCAAAGCCGCTCTGGAGAAAAAAAAGCCGCAGGAAATTTTGGATCAAGAATTACTGCCGGCGCTGGAAAAAGTCGGCGAATATTACTCGGCCGGCAAATACTATCTGCCGCAAATGATCGCTTCAGCCAATACGATGAAAAAGGCTTTTACCTATCTCAAACCTTTGATGCAGCAATCCGGCAGCGCGCCGGTCGGCACGGCGATTATTTGCACGGTCGAAGGCGATATTCACGACATCGGCAAAAATATCGTGGCGATGATGCTGGAAAATCACGGCTTTCAAGTGATCGATCTTGGCAAAGATGTGCCGGCGGACAGGATCGTTGCGACGGCGCTGGAGCGCAAGGCCGATATTATTTTATTGAGCGCTTTGCTGACCACGACGATGCTCAAAATGAAAGAAGTCAAGGCCAGACTGCTGGCCAAAAATCTGGATATTCCCGTAATGGTCGGCGGCGCGGTAGTAACACCGGAATTTGCCGGCAAATTTGGCGCGCATCACACGGCGGACGCGGCGGCGGCTACGTTGCTGGCCAAAAGTTTATTAAAAAAATAAGAAATATTTATTGCCCAGCCACAATTGTTTTTCCAACATGTGCATAAAAAATGTCAAACCTGAAATGAGGATTTGTTATATTGCCAGTGTCAGTGTAATCATAATCAACTCCAGTTGTCGGCGCAGTCGCTGCGTATACCTTGACTCCAATTGTCTCGGCTAATCTGGTGGCTTGATTCTCTTTGCCTTGACCGCCCTCACAGGCGTCTAAGCAGATAAAGCGGATTGGATTGTGCCCATTTAGATTGTGCCAGGCCTGCCTAAACCAAGGTTTTTTGTAATCACGCGGATCGAGAGTATGACTGCCCAGAATCCCTATGATGCCAAAATAAGTTTTGCTGGGGTTGCTATGTCCGCCAATGATGATAGTTATCTCTTTGCCCGAAGGCAGATTTTCAGTCAATAGTTTTAAATATTTTTGCATATCTTGATCGCCGTTAATTGAGAAAAATAAAACCTGATTGTTGTGAGTAATTGTTTCCTCAATGCTATTTTGGGTCAGGGCATAATTATAATCGTCCTGTGCATAAAAAATAACAGTAATTGGCTTTGTGAAATCAATTTGTTTGTTTTCTAATTTTTCTCTTTGTTCGATAATGTGCTGTACTACAGCATCATTCTTAAAACGTAAGGCAGAATTTTTTATGCCGATAGCTTCTAATTCTTTATCCCATTGTTTTACAAGCGCTTGAGGAATTGCTTCAATTATGAGCCTGGCATATTGTCTACCCTGTTTTTTTTCAGCGTCAAAAGTAAGAGCTGTTTCTATATTGCCAAAAAATCTTATTATTGGATTATGCAAGTTTTTGCTGTTTAGATTTAATATCCTTAATGATTCGACTAATAATGTTCTATTTGTGGATAATAAATCCGGAATGAAATCAGGATTGTTTTCTAGAAAACCATTAAATTCTTGCGGAGCTCGTTTGTGTGCTTCTCTCAATATTTCAGAAACAAGCAAGCCGCCAGGTTCGATATTTGCGGCTATTTCCTGTAAAAGTGCTTTGTTTAGCAATGTGAAAAAATCCAATTTCTCTATGACGCAAGAAATGGACTTAAGAGAATTGTTATAATCCCAGTGGGTTAGAGTTGATAGGATAATCTGCGGATTATTCTGGGCTTTTGTTCCTAGATACTGAAATGCGGATGGATTTTTTTCTAAAATTGGCAGAATGAAATCTAAATTGTTTTGCAGTTCATCAGTTGCATATTGAGAAATATTCAAGCGCTCATTTACGGAACAAGCCAGGGTCAACAATTCCTCGTCTATTATTTCACGACATAAATCCATTAAAAACGCAGGAGCGCTATTGGCTTTTTGGATCAAAGCCATAATAAAGTTTTTGTCATTACAATACGGTTGGATTATGCGGCATCTTTCATCAAATGATTTTGATTTATCTAAATATGCTTCCATTGCTTTTTGTTGGTCTGATGAAAATTGTTGATTGGATTCTGTTGGTATAGCAGTAGTTGTTGTTGGGTAGGATATTTGGAGTGAGGATCGTGGTTGTTCTGTAATATCGGGAATACCGGATGTTATTGGCTGAACTGGAGTATCAATTTCTTGGGCAGGACTTTTCGGGACTTCTATTGAGGGAGTGGTAAAAGTTGTTTTCGGCCAGATTATATTTGTGTCCGGCAAGCTGCCGGCTATTCTAGTATATAAATAATGGCTCATAAATAATTATCCTCATAAATTAGTATACCCATTTTAGGAGATTTTATGCGCTTATATATTTTTGAGATTTTTTAGAACTCTAACAAAAGAACTATTTTTCTTTTTGAGTTCGCGCGAGCCGCGCGTGATCTTGCACAGCGAGGTTTTTAAAGTTTTGGCGATCTCGCGCTGGGTTTGCCCGGCGGCCAGCAATTTAATGACGCGCCAACGCTGGCAAAGCTCGCGCAATTCATTGGGTGTGAGAATGTCGTGTAAAAACTCCGTTAAAAGTTTCCGTCCGCATTTGGTCAGTACGCCGCAGAGTTCCTGCAATTCCTGCCGATCATTCATGTTACTATTAAAAGAAACAAGCGCGGAAATGTCAAATAATTATTTCGGAAATATGGTGTATCACGAAATCCGGCGGCTCGGCCTGGAATGGTTCGAGGCCGTTAAAGCCCCAGGCGCAGCCGATAGTGAAAACTCCGGCTTGCCTGCCAGCCTGCGTGTCGTAAATCGAATCACCAAGTAAAACCGCTTCTGTTTGATTTAGGCCAAGCTGCGCGCAGGCGTGAAGCACAGGACGCGGACTGGGCTTGTGTTCCGGCAAAGTGTCCGCGCCGACGATAATGTCGAAACTTACGGGGCAGGATAATTTGGCCAGAATTTTAGCAATAAAGTAACTATGTTTGTTGGAGACAATGCCCAGCAGTTTTTTCTGCAGACGCAGCCGCGCCAGAAAATCCAGCAGTCCCGGATAAAATTTTAGGCCGGTGTACATATGTGTTTCGTGATGCGCGACGATCAGATCTGCTTTTTGTTTGACCGCCGTATTCACCAGCGCGGAAGTAATATCTAGCGCGACAAGTGCTTTTTTTATTTCCGCATTTTTATTGCCGATCTGCAGACCGATTTGCGTGTCCCAGGTGCAGGCGTACTGCGGCGGCGCGATGCGGTTCATGGCCTGAATGACCGTTTGGAGTTTCATGGGGATAT
>BGZN01000085.1 GCA_003864455.1 Candidatus Termititenax aidoneus
TTTCCGCGGAAATCGCGCGCCAGTATCAGATTATCAAAGACAAAAAGCAGAATATTTCTATCGACTATGCGGTTATGGAAAAAGAAGCGGCCAATATGGAATTGCTGCCCGCGCCGACCGCTCTGGAATGGAATGATGTCGGCAAAACTAATCTCCTGCAATGGGCAGCTCCGACTCCCCGGCAGGACAATATCGAGGCCGCGCGTCAGGCTATCGACGAAGGCAAATACGAAAAAGCCTATAGCCTGGTCAAAGATGACAACAGCAATGACGGCAAAATAATTCGCGCGCAGGCTCTGCTCGGCAGATCAGACATCGACCTCGCGGCAATCATTGTCGCGCTGGACAAAGATAAAGTCGATCTGGGAGGCGGTGTAAAATCCGACAGCCCGGTGCTCAAACTGGAAAGTCTAATTGAAAACCCCGACAATCGGAGCAATGTACTGGCCGCCGCAAATTTATTTTTAGACGCGAATCCGGCTAAAACGTCTGACAAAGTGATCGGCGCGTTAGCCGGCCTGCTCGCGCATGTGGCCAATTTGCGCAATGCGGTCATTGCTGATGGTAAATCAGATTTTAAAACCTATATATCCGGCAAGGATAACGCTGAAGAATGTGCGCCTTTTTATAGCGCGCTTGGCCAAAACAAATTAGCCTATATCACCATGGCGGTTGATTTTCTAAACAACGGCAGCGAGGAGATCAAAGACGCGGTAGCTTCAGCCAATCGTTCTATCAAAACTATTGATGCCTCCATTGAATTTGTAACTAAAGCCAAAAATGCGGAGACTAACTCTGCACCTGACGCTGTTTACGTGGAAATCGCCAAAGACTTGCTGGACAATATAGACGAGAGCTTGTTCAAAGAATTTGGCTACGAAGGCACTGGCCCTAATGATTTATCCCTTGCCGATTTGAAAGCTCAAATCAACAACGCGATAGCAAATGACTCGGCAGCCCAAGCTGCTGTTGCCAATGAAATCAGAAATGCCAATTTGCCGGCACAAGCCGCGCCCTGGGGAACAGTCAAAGCGCTGTTCGGATTAGAATAAAGGAGCAAATACATGAAAAAAATTTTAGCAATACTTTTAATTTCCGCGCTAGGTTTCACAGCGGCTAGACCGCTCGCTTATTACAGCCCGAAACGTTTGGGCATGGGCGGCGCAGGCACGGCGGTCGTCGAGAAAGAAAGCTCCTATTTTTACAATCCGGCGCATGCGGCGGCGATTAAAAACTCGTTTCATATGCCGACTTTATTGTTCGTGCCGAATACTTTTTATTACAACGCCGACAACACTCCCATCATTTCTATAACAAGCGACAGCGACGATGGGGACGATAAAGACAGCAACACAGTGGAAACATTTCGCAAAATTATTCCGGCCAGGGCCAGCGCCGGCGGCAGCTATTCAACCGGCGGAGTTTTTAGTTTTGAGGGGGTCGGCAGTTTTGCGGTCGGCGCTTACGGCAACGGCCGCCTAGATGTCGACATTCTCAACCGCCTGTCGCCGCGTTTCGACATGACGGGCTACGGCGACGGAGTCATGGCTTTGAGTTATGCCCGCGAAATACCGCTCGAACCTTTTTTGCCGGAAGATCCGGAGGCATTTTCGCTTTTAAAACCTTTGAAAAGCCCGCTGGTCGGCATCACGCTTAAAAATATTGCCAGAGCTTCGCTGTACAATGTTGCCGAAGATGAAGAAATGCTTTCACTGGAAGTGCTGGAGCTGTTGGGCGAAGACGCCACGCCGCCGATTTCCGGACGCGTAGGCGGCGGACTGGGTCTCGACCTTGGCGCGCAAACCGGTATCGACACGCCAGCCGGTACGGTAACCGCCGCGGTAGTCTTGAACAATCTTTTCACGACGCTTCAGGGCACGCAGTATGAATTTGTAACCAGCAATGAAGACCTCGACAATTTTGACGCGTCCGCTTATCAGCAGACCATTCCTTTCACCGCGACATTTGGCCTGGCGTTGCGCGCCTCGCCTTTTGCCAATCCGCCGTTTCAGCCGGCGGACGAAGCCAGCGACAACCTGCCTTTTTTCTCGCAGACTTTCAAATACACCTATCAGGCTTTGAATTTCCTGCTGCCGGACACAACTTATGCCGCGGATTTTGATTTCATCGCGCCGGACAGCACGTTTTTCCAGCGTTTGCATTTAGGTTTGGAACAGCCTTACTTTGACGGACTAATCGATCTGCGTCTCGGGTTAAATCAGGGCTATCCGACCATTGGCGTGGGCGCCAATCTCGGCTGGTATCATTTGGGCTTGCTGTACTACACGGAAGAGTTGGGACGGGAAATCGGCCAGCGGCCAATATCTTATTATGTCCTGCACAGCAGTTTTGTTTTTTAAATGAAAGTTATTTTGATCGAACCCCGCGGTTTCTGCCGCGGAGTGCAGCGCGCGCTGGACAAACTTGACGCCGCGCTAAAGTCCGGCCAAAAAATTTACGCGCTCAACGAAATAGTCCACAACAAAACGATTATCGCAGACTATTTAAAAAAAGGTGTGGTTTTTGTCCGGGATATTCAGAATGTGCCGCCGCAAAGCCGCATCGTCTTTAGCGCGCACGGTGTGCCGCCGGAAATATACCGGCAAGCTCAAGCGCGCGATCTAAAGATCATCGACGCTGTTTGTCCGCTGGTCAAGAAAGTTCATCGGGAAGTTTTGGAATTTACCAAAAAAAACATTCCGATCATTTACATCGGCCACAAAAACCATGAGGAAGTCAGCGGTGTATATGGCGAAGCTCCGCAAAATATCACTATTGTGGAAAACCTAGACGATATTCCGCGCCTGCCGCGCGGACAGCGGCGCTATGCCGTGCTCACCCAAACTACTTTAAGCGCTGAAGACACGCAAAAAATTATCGCCGAGCTGAAAAAAAGTTTTTCTCTAATTGAGCCGGCTCAAAAAGATATTTGCTACGCCACCTCCGCCCGTCAAGCGGCCGTGCGCCAGACCGCGCCGCAAGTCGATGCCGTGATCGTCATTGGCTCGCGCAACAGCTCAAATTCCGTACGCTTAAAAGAAACCGCTGAAGCGGCCGGCGCCAGGGCTTATTTAGTGGATAGTTATAAAGAATTGCCGCCGGAAATCAAGCAATATAAAACTATCGGCCTCACTTCCGGAGCGTCTGCGCCGGAGTATCTGGTGCAGGAGTGTTACGCTTTTTGTTTGGCTTGATACAGCATAGCCTTTTGACTAAATTCTCTGACGCTGCCGTCGTCCTTTAAGTCCTCATGCCATTTTGTATAGTCAAATGGCTCGCGCGCCAATAAAACAATAAAACGCTCCATATCTACAGGCCCCAAATATTCATTTAATACTTTTAACCCTTCGTGTTTTATAATTGTATCTGTTTTCATGCTGCACTCTCCTTTCTGACAAAATCAATAGGATTAACAACTGTTATTTTAGGCACATTTTTATTAAGCATACCTGTGTCGGTAGTTATAATATAGGCACATTGCAGATACATCGCGCAAGCAATATGCAAGGAATCCACGACTTTTAAACCCAACTTTTGCAGTTTTTCAACTTCCTGCAAAATACTTTCTGCTTCATTGCAAGTTTTCTTTGCAATATTTTTCCATTGCAATATCCTGCTTTGCCGCTCGACATATGGATTTAAATTGTTTTCATAGTCAAGCACATAAGACCAAGCCAATTTATATTTTCCTTCCAGAATCAATTGCTGAATGTGCAGCTTGGCTTCAGTTTCTAGTCGGATTTTCACTTGCGCTTGCTCATCAAAAGGCCGATTGAAGCAACACGTATCTAAATACAATAACATAACTATATTATACTACATTGAAATTTAAATATCCCGTCTTATCGCCTGCGCTCTGTCCGGGCCGGTGGAAACCAGCGTGATTTTCACGCCGACCAATTCTTGTAATTTGGCGATATATTTCAGCGCCGCGGACGGCAGCTCGGAAAAAGACCGGCATTGCGTCGTGTCTTTTTGCCAGCCGTCAACTTCCAGATAGACAGGTTTGGCACGGGAAAATAATTCCAAATCAGTCGGCAAATCCTCGACAGTACGTCCGTCGATTTCATAAGCCGTGCAAATCTTTATTTTCGGCAATTTATCCAGCACGTCCAGTTTGGTGAGCACCAGATCAGTCAGGCCGTTGACCCGTGCCGCGTGCTTGACCACCACCGCGTCAAACCAGCCGCAGCGCCGCGCACGCCCTGTAGTCGTGCCAAATTCCGCGCCGGCCGCGCGCAAATACTCCCCGTCCGCGTCAAAGAGTTCTGTCGGGAAAGGCCCTTCGCCGACGCGCGTGGAGTAAGCCTTGACCACGCCCCACACTTCGTCGATTTTAGTCGGCCCGATGCCGGAGCCGGTGCAAGCGCCGCCGGCGGTGGGATTGGACGAGGTGACAAAAGGATACGTGCCGTGATCGACATCGAGCATCGTGCCCTGCGCGCCTTCCAGCAAAATATTTTTGCCAGCGGCTAGAGCCTCGTTGAGATATTTCACGCTGTCGATAACATAAGGCGATAGCTTGTCTTTAAATTTGGCTAACTGTTCATCTTGAGGCGCGGTTTGGCGCAAAAAAATTTCCAGCCGCGCGCCGGCACGGTCGATTTTATCCACATATGTCGGGCCGATCCCGCGCCCCGTCGTGCCGATTTTTTGACCGGCCGCGCGCCCTGTCTCCTGCTCCTGATCCTGTTTCTTGTGTTTCGCCAA
>BGZN01000086.1 GCA_003864455.1 Candidatus Termititenax aidoneus
TCTTTCTTAAAGGTCTTAGATTTATTTTGGGAGGCGACTATGATTATAGACAGTTCCGGATACATACGGAGGTGGCGATTGGTAAAAAATTGAAAATAGAGAATGACCAAGTGGTTAAAGCCGAAAAAGCCCCATCGCTTACTGAAGCGCAGATAGACGCAATATTAAACGACCCGGTTCTTGGCCTTCCTGAAGATAAAAAACTAAAATATAAAGAACAACTGCGCTCGGAGGAAACACAAACTTATACCGCCGCCCCGCATCAGATAATTGCTGTCCTGAGCGCCGGCGAAGATGCGCTGCCCGCAAAGGAAATTGCCGACATAATAGCGGGATTTTTTCACAACGAAGCAGATGTGCCCTTGGACGCTGACTGGGTTGCTCTAACTGAAAATGACTTAGAATTTTATACAACTAATGGATTGTATTATAGAACTAATGTAAACGATTTGGCTGTTGGCGAGCCGGCTAACCCGCCGACGTATCTCAACAATGGCCAGGGCGTAACTGAATCCGAAGCTGAAGGATTGATTGAAGACTATGCTGAAGATAAGATAGGCCGGGAATTGACCGCCGGGGAGAAAGCCAAAGTAGTGCCGGAATATCTGGCCAAATGTCCATCCGGCTCTGTGTTTAGCAACATAGCGGAAGACAACTCCGCCGCAAAATTTACCGCCGCTGACGAACTCGCGTTGATTGCTGAGATGAAAAAGGCTTTTATGGCTCTTTGTAATCAGAGAAATATCACAAGATTATACGACGCCAGCACGCAGGAAATGCTCACAGTGGACGCCGGCGCGCAAAAATATGCTGCGGCTTATTATGCTCGAATGGAAGCTGAGGGTAAGATAACGTCAATCAGCGGCAACTCAATAATATACCAGCCCGGCGCCGAAACCTTATCCGCCACGAAGACAAGCGCGAACAAAGATACAGCCGAGGACAATGCTGTGGCCGCTTTTAAAGGCTTGATCGCGCAGGCTGTTGCGAATTTTGCTGAGACGAAAAACATTGCTGGATACAAAAATACTGACGGCACGCCGACCGCGCAGGCCATAAGCCTGGCCGAAAGCATTTATAATGATCTGCCAACAACTATGACAAGAACTCTCTCGGTAAGCGTGGGGACCGGAACTTTAACAGGCGCTGCCGGCAGTGATGAAGCTGAGGCGAGAACTAATATTATCGCTGAATTTAAGACGCTTATTCTAGCATATTGCGCAGCAAATAATATTCCCAAGACAGACGCCGAGGCGGAGGCTGAAGCCGTGAGTTATTTTGATGGATTGTCCTCTACGCAAAAGACCCAAATAATTAACTGGTCTTTGAGTTTTTCCGCCGGCAGCGCAAAAAGAACCGGCGGCTACTACGAGGCCACAATCACTGCTGAGGAAAGCAAGCTTAAAGATGAGCTTAAAGGAATACTCCAAGCTTTTATTGCTACCTATAATACTGGTCATGATCCGGATATTGACCTGTCTGATGAGCAACTGGACGACTACATTAATGATTTTTGTAGTAGTACAGCCCTTGGCAATCTTCGGAGAAATTCCCAAAATGTAGCATTGCTCCCGGCCGATCCTTCTAATAATACTGCTAGCGCTTATCAAGCCTCCGGCGGCACAATACCTCTAGCCAGAGCTAATTCTGTGTCTTATGCTCTGGGCAGCGCTACAAGCAGTAAACTTAGCCGGAGAATATCCGGACAATTTGCCACCGCCGCTGAGTTGGCTCAATTGGTGACTGATTTGAATAATGATATAGACAGTAAAATGGCTAATGTTAAAGCCAACACTCCTGATGGCGGCACTTTTACAACTGCGACAAATGACTGGAAAGGCAGAACAAAAACCGCAATAAAGGAGGATTTATTTAACACCACGAATAGTATTACTTGTCAGGACGGAGGATCCTTGCAGGCAACATTTGATGCGGATGATGTGCCTCCTGGCTGCCGAGTGGAGTGTGTTTTGATAGGATCAACATGGACTCTGAGCCAGTTGGTATCTTATGGTATTGCTGTTGTTACTAGTGATCAAAATAAGGGTATTTTGGGGGTTCAGATTGATCCAAGCTTAGGCGCAGGAACGTACACCTTGAAATATACGCTGGTGTCCACGGAGGGCGAAACTATTACTGATGCAGACTTTGCTGTACAGCCATTTGAAATAAAAACCGATTATAATGGTATTGAGGTTGTAGCGGGGACCCAGATAAATAAAAATTCTCAGCGCACAGTCGGTTACGAAGTGGATGTCTATGAAGTGGACAGGACTATAATGGTAGATGTGCCCGAGGTCAATGACATTACCGCCAGCAGCATAAGCGCGAACCTCGACAGTATTGCTTATGAAGCGCCTCCTCCGGACATGCAGACTAGCGCTACTGTTTCCGTGTCTGACTTTGGTTTGGCGCTTCAGCCCGGCTCCATCGGCGCTCCGGGTTTTAATGAAAGCGGAATTACTGACAGCGTTGTTTATAATGTGCCGGAACTGCCGATTACTTTTACGGAAACTTATCAGGCTCCGGAGCAAACTGTGGTGGCGAAAAAACCTCTATGGCACAAGCCGGTTCTTGAGGATGTTATGCAAAACGTGGATGTAGAGTATTTAAGAAAGAGCATGGCTTTTTGGTTTGGTTTGGGCTGGGAAGGCACATTTGACCTGAGAAAAGAAATAACAGTGAAAAAGAAAGTAATAAATAAAGATGGAGAAGAGGAAGAAGTAGAGGTAAAAATAGAACAAGGCTTTGTCTTCCAAGTGGCGGCGCAGATGCTGGCTGGCCTGGCACGCCTCATAGAAACTTATAATATTACCGACAGCGTGAATGCGGAGGAGCTTTTAAAACTATGGCGCGAGCAAAATCCCGGCCAATTTGAGGATGTTGACAAAGCTCAGTGGGATTGCTCCTATAAACTTGCTTTTGGCATTATTTATCAGTTTTCCAAAGAACGTTCCTTGGGTTTAGAGGCAATGGTGGAAAATCCGTTTACCAATACGCTCAAAGACAATCTTGAGTTTAGCGATATTTGGTATCCCAATAGTTTGGTCTTTGGCCTCAATTATAATTGGCGAATAAACGAATATTGGCGGCTTAATCCTTCGGCGATCTGGTCGCTTAACTTTGAATATGAGCAGAACAAAGTTTCGCATAATTTGCAATTTAAATTTACGGCTGACTGGACGCCTGACGATAAGTTTACTTTAACTCCTTTGTATGAGCTTTACCTTGGGCAGCTCGGCGGTGCGGGCAGTATTGTGAAAAACATATTGGGCTTGGGCGCCAGTTTTAAGTTTAATGACTACTGGTCTGTATTTTCTAAATTGGAAGGGTCTATAAAGACAGGAAGAAATATTCCTGATCCGATTTATGGCGGCAAAGTAGTTTTGGGCTTTAATTTGAAATATTAAAATGCCTGCCTGTATTGATCTCATCTGGACGGGAGTAACCTTGATTTTTATCAGTATGTAAAGCAATTTTACCCAAGAATTCGCTTGTAAATGTTGTAATATTATATTATTATGATGATAAATATGAATATACAAAAAATAGTGCGTTATATGTGCGCAAGTGTTTTTATTGTTTGCTTTTTGCAGGCGGATACTCTTGTTAATGGCAATATTGATAATTTTTACTTAAATAATCCGGTGGCCGGAGCTGATTTTAATTCAGCCACTATATTTGCCAGCGACAATGGCCACAAATTAGTTACTTCCAGCAGCGGTTTTCATGCGGTTTTTACCCATAGGCTAAGAAACTACAAGGAGTATAAACTGTATTATGTTACGTCCAATGCCGGCGGCAGCAATTGGAGTTCCCTGCAAGAACTGGATAATATTAATATACCTGATACTGTTCCGGGCACTTATGCTTTATCTGACCCGTCCCTGGCTTATTATAATAACGATATATACATCTGTTATTACAAAAGCGGGATCAATGAGACAGCTTCCGGCGGCCAGGACAATCTCCGAAAACTGCGTTTAATCAAGCTGCCCAACGGCCGCGCCGATCAAAAGGTTTCTGTAAACATAGCCGAAGCGGAGTTTGGTCATGCATTTTTTATCACGGATATTTATGTGAATGCCACAGGTGTTTATGTGGCGGTTACGGATAGGGACACTGGAATGTTTACTTCAGTTAGAGTATATAAACTGGACTCCAGTCTCAATAAGCAGGCAGAATATCATTTTGAATATCCGGCGTTGGGCGGGTCCCCGACAATGAATGCTGGCGCCCCTATTTTTAGCGCTGGAAATACGTCGTCAGATTTTTTTCTGGCTTACGCGAAGTATGATTTTGGGCTCAATAGGATTAATAAGGATAATCCGACCGGCAATATAGTGGTTTTGCGGTATACTAGCTCTGGCTGGAGCAATGTTACTTTGAATGTGGAGGATGGATATATTGCTTCCCGGCCAAGCGTTCTGGTCAGCGGCAATCAATTATTAGTGGCTTACTCTAAAAAAGCCGCTCAGAACAGCGCTCATAGTTTGGGCTATCGTGCCTATCACGACAATACTTTTGCTTCGACCGCCTATACGGAGATAGCCACCAATGTTACCGCGTCAGAAATCCTGACCACGCGCTTAGGTCTGACCACCGCCAACATTCCAGTCATTCAATATGTGTTCCATGACGGCA
>BGZN01000087.1 GCA_003864455.1 Candidatus Termititenax aidoneus
GTTCCGTCAGATACAACAAGAAAAAAAGATTATCCGCAAAAAGAGGAGTTTGTTGTAATTACCGATGATGGCTATAAGTTTAATTGTAAAACCAGCGGGGATTACTCAAAAAATTTCAGGTCGGCAGATGACTTAAAAATACTTGGCAGGTGGATAAAGGGCAGGCTGGAAAACCGTAAGGCACTTAAAACAGGAGAAAAAGTGTCTGATGAAACTCTGAAAAATTACGGCAGAAACCACATACAACTTACTAAAACAAAAATACCGAATACTTGGTATCTTGATTTTGGAGTTAAGAAATGACTTTTTTAGAAAATTACTTTGCTTCTATCAAGTCAAAAGAAATACAAGATTCCGTATTCTCGGTTGCCAAAAAGATATTTACAGATAAAGACAAACTGGGGAATTTTGATTATAAATCGCAAACAAGTGGCTTGCTGCTCGGAGAAGTGCAAAGCGGAAAAACAGGACAAATGTTTGGAATAATTGCTGCTGCAGCAGACAAAGAATTTAAAGTCTTCCTTATTCTTACTACAGATAATAGCCGTCTGCAGCAACAAACATTTAAGCGGGCATTAGATAGTTTCTCAAATTTTTGCGTTTGCGATGAAAAAGATACACTCCGCTTTAAGATGAATAAAATGCGTCTGCCCGTCATTGTTGTACTTAAGAAAAATTCTTCCGTGCTGAAAAAATGGCGTAATGAATTACTTAATTCAAGATTTCTTGATGGCAGTCCGTTATTTATCGTTGATGATGAGGCTGATGCTGCAAGTCTTAATACAAAAGTCAATAAAAATGATATTAGTGCAATCAATCGTAATATAAACGACATACGCAAAACGAGTTCGTCTTGTGTATATCTTCAAGTGACAGCTACGCCTCAAGCCGTTTTATTACAAACAACCGTATCTGAATTTAAGCCTTCTTTTGTTGTTTATTTTTCGCCAGGGGGTATGTATCTTGGCGGAGATTTTTTCTTCTCAAAACCAGAGCCGTATTGCATTATTGAAACAGATGAAAAAGAAATAAAAACGATCATTGACCCTAATGAAATAGATAATACTTGGTTAAGCAGAGCGATATTAAACTTTCTGGTAGTATGCTCACAATTTAAATTGAGTAATTATTCTAATGTATGTAATTTTCTCATACATCCAAGCACAAAAATAAAAGACCATGCTGTTGTTACCGAGAAAATCGGCGAAACTCTAAATGAAATTTTGCAAAGCATTACTGATAATGATGACCTAATCAAGGAAAGCCTAAAAACAGAGTGGGTCAATTTGCAAACAACTAAGCCGGAAATAAAACCATTTGATGATATTTATGATTGTATTAAAGATATGCTTTTTCATTCAGAAATAAAACCATACACAATAAATTCAAAATCCCCAGCGGATATAAGTTTTGATAACGGTTTCAATATTGTTGTTGGCGGTAATATACTTGGCAGAGGAGTGACTTTTCCTAATCTGCAAACGATATATTATTTAAGGACAGCCAAAACACCTCAAGCGGACACATATTGGCAGCACTGCCGAATGTTTGGCTATGATAGAGATAGAAGCTTAATTCGTCTTTTTATGCCGTTTTCTATTTTTAAATTGTTTCAAGAATTAAACGAATCACAAAAGGCACTTATAAAACAAATATCTGTACATGGAATAGACAGCACTCATTTGCTATATTCAAAAAATATCCGTCCGACACGTAAAAATGTGGTTTTGTCAAAAAAACTATCAATTATCGCTGGCGGGGTTAATTATTTTTCAGCATTTCCCATAAATAAATCTCTTGATGACTTAAATAAAATCTTACTGCCTTATGACGGCAAAGATATGAAAGAGTGTGGAATTGATTTTATTATTCAAATTCTTTCGTACTTGGATAGTGAAGATAGAAATAATGATTGGGACTCGCGTGAATTTATAAACGCAGTGAAAATGGCTGCTGACAAGCAGCACTTAAAAAAAGCAAAATTACTTGTCAGCGTAGGACATAAAATTAAAAAGAATACAGGAACAATGCTTTCTCAAGACGATAGAAATAAAATTGATAAATGTGTTAGCGATATTTCGCTGATTATGTATCAATTAACTGGCGATAAAGAATTAGGGTGGTCAGGAAAACCATTGTGGATGCCGAATATAAAATTACCAGATGGATTTATATTTTATAAAATGGAATGATTTATAAGTGGCAAGATAAAACTTCGTTCAGCTAATGGGCTTTTTCTTACACTGCCCGCAACAAAGAGCGTTTATACCAATCTGGTGCATATCGTCCTTAATCGTCCTTAATTATACTATTCCTATCTAATTTATCAATTTTGGCATTGAAGTTATCGAAAAATGACTAAAATGGTAAAAGAGAAAAAAATTTATCGGCATTAAAGAGGCGCAGGAAATTATAGATATAAAGGCGTAAGGCTTTTTGACATTACGAGAACCAGCGTTTTAAACGTGGCTTTGTTTCAACCGATTTTTCTCGTAATGTAGCCGACTGAGAATGTCTATATACTACATTGAAGAAAAATCTGCTTACGATGCTGGCAACCGCCAAGTTTTCGATGAGATAATGAAAAAAATCCGTTGCGGGAAAATCACGGGAATATTTGCGTATCACCCAAACCGCCTTGCCCGCAACTTGACAGAAGGCGGAGAGATTTCGGACTTATACCGCACGGGCAAACTAGATTTATTCTTTGCGGTCTATGCTGTGGACAAATCGCCAGAAGGAATAAAAAATTTGAATTACGGACTCTGCAACGTCGCTTATTATTCTGCGGACTTGAGCAGGGTGGTATGCCGTGGAATTAGAACAAAAAATAGAATGGGCTGGAAATGCGCGGCAAGCCTGCCGCTAGGCTATCTTAATCAAAGGAAAAATTCCAAAAACACAACGATTGTTGTGGAAGACCCAAAGCGATTTGAGATAGTAAGGACTATGTGGAAAGAAATGCTTTGTCCATTCTAGCTTTGATTTCCTGTTCCTGCATAAATTTTCCTCCTAATGCTTGATCGCTTTTAATAAATTTCCCGCGCCGGCTTTGTAAGTTACGACCGGGATTTTATTTTCCGTGCAAAAAGCGGCGGCGGACGCGTCCATTTCTTTGTCCGTCTTGGCCGTGCATTTGAGTATCACTTCCGCGTTAAGCTCTGCCGCGCGCAGCGCCGCAGCCGCGTCCGTGGAAAAATACGGATTGCCCGTGCCGCCTGCGAAAATCACCGCGCGGCCTTTGTGCAAATGATGCAGCGCTTTTTTGCGGATATAGCCTTCGGCCACGGACTCCATAAAAATCGCTGTCTGCAAACGCGCCGGACAGCCCTGTTTTTCCAGAGCGTCATGCAAAGCCACGCCGTTCATGATCGTCGCCAGCATGCCGATATAGTCGCCGGTCGCGCGGTCCATGCCGTTGGCCGCCGCGGACACTCCGCGGAAAATATTGCCGCCGCCAAGCACAACGCCGACCTCCACGCCGAGAGCCACCACTTCGCCGATCTCTTGAGCGAGCTGTCCCGTGGCCGCCGGATCAATGCCGTATTTGCGGCTGCCAGCTAATAATTCTCCGCTCAATTTCAGCAAAACTCTTTTGTATTTGGTGAACACCGGCGCTCCTTATCTGTATTTCATTAAGGCTTTCACGTCTTTCATTAAATCACCAAATAGTTTTGGCTTCAAACACTGTCCGCCGTCGCAGGCCGCTTTTTCCGGATTGCTGTGCACCTCAATGATCAGGCCGTCCGCGCCGGCCACAATCGCCGCTTTGCTCATCGACGGCACATAATCCCAGTGCCCGACCGCGTGCGACGGATCAATGATAATCGGCAGATGCGACATTTTTTTAATGACCGGCACAGCGGAGAGATCCAGAGTATTGCGCGTGTATTTTTCCATAGTGCGTATGCCGCGCTCGCAGAGCAGGACTTTGGTATTGCCGCCGGCTAAAATATATTCCGCGGACATCAGCCACTCCTCAATCGTCGCGGCCAGTCCCCGTTTCAGCAAAATCGGCTTGTCAATTTTACCCAGCTCTTTGAGCAGCGAAAAATTCTGCATATTGCGCGCGCCGATTTGAATAATGTCCACATATTTGAGAAAAAGCGGAATATCTTTGGTGTCCATCAATTCCGAAACAACCGGCAGGCCGGTTTCCTCACGGGCTTTGGCCAAAAGTTTTAACCCCTCCTCGCCCAGTCCTTGAAAAGCGTAAGGTGAAGTGCGCGGTTTCCAGGCGCCGCCGCGCAGAATTTTGGCGCCGGCCGCTTTGACCGATTTGGCAATCTCGATCAACATTTCCCAGTTTTCCACTGTGCAGGGGCCAGCCATCACCACCGGTTCATGCTTGCCGCCGATTTTCAGGCCGTTGTCCAGAGTGATCACTGTGTCGTCGGGGTGCATTTCCCGCGCCGCGCGTTTGTACGGCTTGGACACATCGATAATTTCCGCCACGTCCTGAAGGCTCTCCAGCACGCTGCGGTCAATTTTGGTCTTGTCGCCGATCAAGCCGATGACTGTGCGCTCCTCACCCCGGCTGACCTGCGTTTTCAAGCCGGCGTTTTCCACAAACGCTACCACTT
>BGZN01000088.1 GCA_003864455.1 Candidatus Termititenax aidoneus
TTGTCGCCGCCCAGATGCGTGTCGCCGTTGGTGGAGAGCACTTCAAAAACTCCGTCGCCGATTTCCAGTACGGAAATATCAAAAGTGCCGCCGCCGAAATCGAACACCGCGATTTTGCTGTCTTTTTTATTTTTGTCGAGGCCGTAAGCCAGCGCCGCCGCGGTCGGCTCGTTGATGATGCGCAGGACATCCAGACCGGCGATTTTGCCGGCGTCTTTGGTGGCCTGCCGCTGCTGATCGTTGAAATAAGCCGGCACTGTGATGACCGCTTTGTCAACTTTTTCGCCCAGATGCGTCTCGGCGTCGTTTTTAAGTTTTTGCAAAATCATGGCCGAGATTTCCGGCGGCGTGTAAGTCTTGTCATCGATTTTCACGGCGGCCGCGCCGTTATTGCCGTCTACGACATGGTACGGCACTAGTTTTTCTTCCTCGCCGACCTCGCTGTGCAGACGCCCCATAAAACGCTTGATCGAGTAAATAGTTTTTTCCGGATTGGTTACAGCCTGCCGCTTGGCGATCTGGCCGACCAGCCGCTCGCCGTCTTTGGCAAAGCCGACCACTGACGGCACAGTGCGTCCGCCTTCCGCGCTGGTGATAACTGTCGGCTTGCCGCCTTCCATCACCGCCACGCAAGAATTTGTCGTGCCCAGGTCAATTCCGATTACTTTGTTTCCCATAATTTTGCCTCCTTAATTTTTTTGTTCTTTAAATAATGTCTCGCTGGCCTCGACAAGCTCGGCCAACGCTCGACATCTCACCGGCGGCCGAGGTTCTCGAAGCCGCCGTATCATTACTACTATTTCGCTACCACAACACCAGCCGCCGCTGCGGCTGGCACGCCTTCGCCCGCATTGTAACAACGGGCTCGGCAGCATAGCCGGCCTACTTTGCTACAACCACCATCGCTGGACGCAAGACTTTATCGTACAGCACATAGCCGGTCTGCAATTCTTCCAGCACAGTCTGCGCCGCGCTGTCCGACTCTTTTTGCATAACCGCCTCATGAAAGCGCGGATCAAAAGGCTGGCCGACCGCTGTCATTTTTGTTACGCCAAACTTTTGCAAAATATCTTCGAGCTGCCGATGGATCAACGCGAAGCCTTTTTTTACTTCGTCGCTGGCGGCCGCGTCAGCGTCGAGAGCTTTTTGCGAGCGCTCAAAACTGTCCAGCACCGGCAACACAGCTTCGATAAATTGGCCAGCGGCGTATTTGGCGTGGTCGGTCTTTTCCGCCTCGGTACGCTTGCGGAAATTGTCAAACTCCGCATACAAACGCAAATACTTATCCTCGGCCGTCTTTAATTTTTCCGTCAACTCGGCGGTCTTTTTATCGTCCGCCGCATTTTTACTCTCCTGTGTTTTTAAATCCTCTACCTTTATTTTCTGCGGTTCGATTTTATCCGCAGACGGCTTTTCCGCGGTCTGTTTTTCTCCGGCGGGCTTAGCCTCTTTAGATTTGTGCTCTTCCTTTTTTTGTTCGGTCAATTTTGACAACTCCTTTATAATTTGGCCGATTATTCCACATTATTGCTGTTTTGGCTATATGTATAGAAAGTTATATGCCAAGATTATTTTTGGCATATTTATGGCAAAAAACAAGGTGATGTATAAATTTTATACAGTATTTGTTTGAAAATTTTACATTTATATTGTATAAAAATTATACACCAAGCAATTCAGCAGACGAGCGCATGGCCAAAATCGTTTTTTCGATCACGCCGCTTAATTCCATACCGAGCAGCTCCGCGCCGTCCGTGATTACTTTGCGGCTGCAATTGGCGGCGAACGCCGGATTTTTAAATTTTTTCAGCACGGATTTCACTTCCAAATCCTTTACGCTTTTGGACGGGCGCACCATAGCGCAGGCGAAAATCAAGCCGGTCAGTTCGTCCACTGTATAGAGGATTTTTTCCAGACGCGTTTCCGGCCGCACGTCGTTAACTATATTCCAGCCGTGGCTGATTGCGGCGCGGATCAATTCCTCGGTGATGCCAGGGAAATTTGCTTTCTCCGCTTCCAGTATTTCTCTGGTTTTTTGGCAGTGCGCGTCGGGATAAAGTTCAAAATCAATATCGTGCAGCAGGCCGGCGCATTTCCAAAATTCCGGATCCGGCTCGCCCAGAGCGCGCGCCCAGTATTCCAGCGCGGCCGCCACAGTCAAACAATGCCGCCGCAGAGTTTCGCCTTTTATGTATTTGTCCAGCAGTTTTTGCGCGTCGGAAAAAAGCACGACCTACAATTCCGCAAAAATTCCGTCCAGCGCGTGGGCGATAGTGTCCACCGCCGCGGTAACTTTGCCGTAACGCATGCGCGTCGGGCCGATCACGCCCAGCGAGCCAAAGCGCGCGCCTTTGTAAAAAAAATCCTGCGCGACCAGCGAACAATTTTTGAACGGCTCAGCGCCCAGCTCCGTGCCGATGCTGATGCTGGTCTCGCCGCCGCTGTGCTCGTCCAGCAAATGCAGCACCTCGTCCCTGTCGTCAAAGACAGACATCATGCGGCGGATATTCTGCACATTTTCAAATTCCGGCTCGTAAAACATTTTGGCCAAACCTGAAACCAATAAATTACTGTCGGTCTTAATGACCGCGGCGCAGCTCTCGGACAGCAGTTGAATCACGCGCAAAGTCTCTTGCAGGAGCGCGTCCATATCGCGCCCCAGCGCGATTTGCAATTGCTCGACCAGAGTTCTCTCGCGCGCGGTCAGGCGGTAGGCGTCCATGAGCTCATCGACATAAAAACGATAGCCGCGGTCGGTCGGGATACGCCCTGCCGAAGTATACGGGTGAGTTAAAAAACCCAGCTCCTCCAGCGCGGCCAGCTCATTGCGCACAGTCGCCGGAGATACCGCTTCTAGATGTTTCTGGCAAATCACCGCCGAACCCACAGGCGTAGCCGTGTCGATATATTCTTTCACGACCAGAGCGAGGATTTTACGCTGTCTGACTGTTAACTCCATAATCTATATTTTAGCAAAAAACCAAGTCCTCTGTCGCTAGGCCAGACGATAGTATTCCTGTCTTTGTTTTTCCCAAAATTTTTTGTCGCGGACAGTCAAGCGGCGCAAAATTTTACAAGGATTGCCGGCGGCGACCACATTAGCCGGAATATTTTTCGTGACCACGCTCCCCGCGCCGACCACAACATTATCGCTAATAGCGACGCCGGGCAAAACAGATACTCCGCCGCCGAGCCAGACATTGTCGCCAATCGTAACCGGCCGGCCGTACTCCAGCCGCTCGGCGCGCACCGCGGCGTCCAGCGGATGCGCGGCGGTATAAATCCCCACATTTGGCCCTAGAAAAACATTCTGGTCGATAGTAACCGCGCAAACATCGAGTATCACGCAATTTACATTGGCGTAAAAATTATCGCCGATGCTGATTTGCGCGCCGTAATCACAGTGAAACGGCGGCTCAATATACGAAGCCGCGCCAATCTGCTGGAACAGCGTTTTTAATAATTTTGTCCTGTATTGAATTTTGTGCGGGGACGATTGGTTAAATTTACGCAAAAGTTTCCGACAGCGCAGAATATCTTTAAGAAATTCCTGCCCCTGGGCAATATACAATTTTCCGGCAAGCCTTTTTTGTTTGTCGGTAAATCCGGTCATACTCTTTTTTTGATTTCCGCCAGACTGTCTCCGCCAAATTTTTCGAGGAAAGCATCAGCCAAAACAAAAGCGGCGATATTTTCCGCAATGACAGCGCCGGCCTCGACAGAACAGGTGTCCGCGCGCTCGACATGGGCGGCCGCGGCTTTTTTCGTCCGCCAGTCTATGGTTTGCAGCGGCCGCATCAGCGTCGGTATCGGCTTGAAAGCCAGCCGGACAATAATATTCTCGCCGTTGGACAGGCCGCCTTCGATGCCGCCGGCGTTATTAGTCTTATGCCAAACTTTGCCGCGCTTGTAAAAAATCTCGTCCTGCACCTGACTGCCCGGCAAGTCCGCGGCCGCGAAACCCAAACCAATCTCCACGCCTTTGACCGCCGTGCTGGACGGCTTTCCGGCCGGTGTGCCTATTGCCAAAAAATATATTGACGCGGAGTTGGCGCGCCGCCAGCAGGGTTATGGACGCGGCGGCCGGCAAAAAATCGAAAAAGACGAAGTGCGGATTTTGTCCGGTGTTCGCCACGGCCTGTCGCTCGGCTCGCCGATCGCGCTTTTTGTGGAAAACAAAGACTTCAAAAATTGGACGGAAAAAATGTCTCCGGAGCCGGTCAAGAGCAAAATTGAGCCGATTACCAAATTGCGCCCCGGCCACGCGGACTATGCCGGTGTCGTGAAATACGGATTTACTGATTTGCGTAATGTGCTGGAACGCTCCTCGGCGCGCATGACCGCGGCGCAGGTGGCGGTCGGAGCGGTATGCAAGCAGTTTTTAAATATTTTTAAAATAAATATTGCCGGCAGGGTTTTGCGTGTCGGCGGTGTGGTCGCTTCGAGAACCTCGATGACCGCAGCGGGGGGCGAGGCTCTCGAACTCCCCATACGCCAAAAAATCGACGCGGCGCGCGCGGACGGCGACTCTCTCGGCGGCGTGGTAGAGTTAAATATTTCC
>BGZN01000089.1 GCA_003864455.1 Candidatus Termititenax aidoneus
TCCGCCAGTTACGACCTGACTCTGCCGGCCATACAAGCCACGAGCAAAAATATTACGGTGGAGTATGAGGATGACGTGGGGTATAGTTTCCTTATTGATCAAGACTGGCTACAAGACGATCATTTAGACAATGAAAAATACAAGCCTTCTCAGTATGAATATAAAAACACATTTCAACCATATACCAGAAATATGCATTTTCGTTATGATGTTTCTACTTCTGGAGATGATAGTGAAGGCCGTGCTTATGTAAGAATAAGACATAGTGTTTTAGACATGCTTGTTAATTTTGAGAAAAGGTCTTTTGGCGGCTCACTGCCTAGAAGCTATGAGGAAAATAAATATATGAAAATTCCAGCGGGAATACTTGGCGTGCAATTATGCGCGGGACCAGCAGACAGAAGGTCCGCACTTAATGCTGGTTATGATATAAAAGGTAAAAAAATCCGCATTAATGAGTATAATTCTTTGTTGGAAAGACAGAGTACGAGTATTAGCAACGACAAAAATTATGAATTTTACGGCGAGTTAAATCCGGGTGCTCAGGGCACAATGGGTAACATCGCCAATGTTTACGCAGTGACCTCCAATAACGGCAATGTCTATCTTGGGCGCAACGGGACGACTATCAATGTTACTAAATACACGGCGGACAGCGGGATACAAACAGCCGAGGCGTCCATGTATATTGTCAAAAATATCGGCGACCGCGAGCTGACCGGGCCGTCGGAATATAACGCCATGGAAAATGTCCATATAGTCTGGCAGCAGAAAAATAACGCGGCAGACAAATGGCGGATATACTACGCGGTCGTGCCATTTCTCTATGAAGAGCTGCCGGACGGCGGTTTTTCGATCATGTCTCAGCCTGCCGCTCCGCAGACGACCAGCGCGCCAACGGCTGGCGGACAAAAATATTTTATCGAAAATGTTTTGAATTATCCCAATCCTTTTGCGGACGGGACGACCTTGACCTATGAGCTGGCTGGACACAGCGGCGAGGTCAGAGCGCGGATCTACACGATCACCGGCCGGCTGGCGCGGACGCTGGACGGACTGCCGGGCGCGGCAGGATACAATGAATATAAATTTGACGGCGAGGACAGTTACGGCCAGCCGCTGGCCAATGACGTCTATTATCTGGTGCTGCTGGCCAGAGATGAGCGCGGCCGCTGGGTCAAAGCGCGGAGCAAAATAGTAAAGCTGAGGTAAATATGAACAGGCTGAAAAAATATAAATTCTGGCAAAATATTTGCGTATTAACAGTCCTGCTGATGCTTTGTCTGCTCAGCATTCTGCCTGCCGAGCCGTCGCCGTATCAAAGCCACAATGGTTATCTGGGCGAGACAGTGGACACGATGACCGGCGCGCTGGTACTCTCCAGCACGGATGTGTCGCTGCCCGGGCGCGGCGGCACGGGGATACAGATAGTCCGGTCGTACAACAACAAACATTATAAGACGGAGAACAGCCTGCATCATTTGTCGGCGGGGCCGGGGACGGATGTTTTGATACCAAAAAAAACTGAGCTGGAATCCAGAACTATTTCATCTGGAGCAGGACGTTATCGCCGCTCTACAACCACTTATAAAGAAGTAGAAGTAATAGACAGAGATAACAGTCCCTGGGGCTGGCTGAAGTATGGGAGTGAGTGGACTCCGGAGAGCGCGGGGCAATTCACCGGTTATGCCGGACAGGGCTGGCAATTCAGTACGGGCGGGGTATTGTTTTTGACAGAATATAGTTTTTGGAGCGACAAGAAAATAACGAAACAGGATGATATCGAAGTAAAAGACATAGTGGTACAGTTGGGCGGGGGACAGAGTTATTATTTTGACAGCCGCACTTTGCAGCCCAAAGACGCGCGGGTCAAAGCCAAGCTAACCAAAGTAAAGGACGGCTACACGCTGCGTGACGCGAGCGGAACGGTCTATTATTTTACAAATAAATATTTTCAAAAAAAGATGGACACTTATGAATATCGCGATGACTGGGACGACGATGGCAAAGATGGCGATGAATTTATTTATGGCAAGAACGGCGACTCACAGGGGTATCTTTTGACCAGAGTGGAAAATCCTTACGGAGACTGGACGGAGTATGTGTATGAAGAAAAAGCGATTTTTGACGCGGGATACGCTGTAGATAGCGGCAGGTATCTATATTACAAAGAAGCCAAGCTGGTGAAGGCGCACAATTCGCTGGGCAATGAGACAAACATCGGGTATAACCAGGACAACCAAATCGTAGAGCTTTCTTACACAGGACAGGACGGGATGCCGCTGGTCTGGCGGTATGAGTACGATAAGGATAAACAATTAACCAAGGCGGTCAATCCGCGGGGCGAGGCGACGGAATACACGTACAAGGTCGGCAAAGATTTTGTGCCGGGGATAATCGCCACAGTGCGCAGTCCGCTGGGCGCGGAGTCCGGGTACACGTATTACTGGCAAAATCTGGGCAATGACAATCTGAATAATTACACAGTGCGGACGAAAAAGCTGACGGCTGAGGGAAAAGAATATTTGTGGAAATACGAGCATTTAAACGGCCACACGTATGACATCGGCAACGGGAAGCAATTTTGTTTTGGGGAGACGACGATCACCGACCCGCGGAATATCAAAACGACGCATTATTATAAGAATGGCTACCCGATACGGGAATTTTTGCCGGATCAGGTATTGGCGGAGTACGAGTGGGATTACAAGACGGGGAATAAACTCAAAGAAATCACGGTCAAGGGGACGAAGAGATATGTGACAGAGTATCAAGATTATGATACACACGGCAATCCGGGGAGAATAATTAATTATGGCGACTCGGAAACAAGCGCGGACGATAAGGTAATGGTCAACGAGTATTTGCATAATACGGGGCAGGCGGCGGGGAATGGTTACGGGGCAATAACGACCGCTGACGCGCTGGAGAAATTTTTGGTAAAGCAAATAGTTCATTCGTATGTAAGCGAGCCAAATTCCAAAGAAAAACATAATGAAGTGTATTTTCGTTATGATCCCAAAGGCAACCTGGCCCGTAAAGAAGTATTGGTAACGGACGAGAAAAATAACAGCCAGACGATAATCACGGCCTATACCTACGATACACACGGGGAGCTGGAAAGCAAGACAATGCCGGACGGACTGATAGTCCGCTACCGGAACGATTACAGATCAAATGAGTATACGGCCAGAGAGGAGAGGCCGGACGGAGGCTGGACACAGAAAACATTCGGTAAACGGACAGGACTGCTGCTGAGAGAGGAAGACAGCTACGGCAATGAGATGCGGTACGAATATGATAGATACGGATTTCAGACAAAGAAACAGGACAGGAAACGGAATTTAGAGGAAAAGAATAGCTATACACTAATACCGAACAGCGGAGCAGAGTATACGAGCACAGATGTGTACGGGCATGAGCAAAAGACGATACTGGATCAGGCGGGGCGGAAGAAGCGGACAGAGTTCCGGTACAAGGACGGCGGACAAACAAAAATCACACAGTATGAATATCATGATAAAGCGCCGCAATTATTAGCCAAGGCTACAGACTACGCCAACCGAACGACAGAGACGAGATATGACAGCATGGATAGACCAATATTGCAGATAAATTTTGACGGGACGTACACGGAGACGCGGTATAACGACCTGCTCAATTACAAAGAGGTGTATGATGTAAAGAGCCAAAAGATAACGTATCATTACGACGCGTACGGAAACTTAATAAAAACGATACAGCCGAACGGGGCGGTTACGGAGTACCAATATAATATCTACGGGAAACTGGATAAACTCATCACACACACAGACAGCGGGAATAAGGACAGAGACACTATAAGTATTATTGAGTATAAGTACGACAGTATTAACCGGCTCATCGAGATACGCAAGGGCGCGTCCGTAACCAAAATGGAATATGACAATATGGACAACGTGATACGCAAGACGTTGCCGGACAACCAAACTATAGAATACAGTTATGATACGTTGAACAGGCCGCTCAAGACGCAGTATCACGACAAGACAAAAGGGACACAGACAGAGGAGTATAAGTATTACACGGATAATGACAATATAGGCAGACTGAGAAGCATAAAGGACTATACCGGAACTACAACATACGAGTACGATAAATACGGGAATATAGAGAAAGTAACGCGGGAGCAGTACGGGCAGAAGAGAAGCACAAATTACAAGTATGATATATACGGGAAACTGGAGCACATCCAGTATCCGGGTCTGACGGATAAGATAGTATATAATTATGATAATAGACAGAGGTTGAGGGAGGTCGCTTCGACTTCGCTCCCTAACGGGCTTGCAGTCAGCGACCTCAGCCGGCAAAAGTTGGTTGAGTACGAGTATACGCAGGACATACACGAGAGACTGGACAGGCAGGTATACGGGAATGGCGCAATAACGCAGTACGGATATGACGGTCATGACCGGATAAACAGTATAGAGGCGCGGACAAGGGAAGGGCAGAATATATTCAAACAGGAATACCGGTATGATGAACTGGGGAACAGGGCGGAGACGCAGTGGAGCGTAG
>BGZN01000090.1 GCA_003864455.1 Candidatus Termititenax aidoneus
ATGATGTTAAATGGATACGCGAGGATCGTAACAGATGATCGTTGTTTTGGACGTCAGCGGAGCGAGCCAAACAACATTCTGCCTGCTCATCACTAATGATAAGGATTTAGCAGGCTTGTGCAAAAAACTACATGTAGAATATTGTTATTGATTTTTAATTTAAAACATCTAAAATATTAACCAATGGACAATATGTTGACTATCAAGCGCGAATTGGTGGAACGGGTGCGGGCGCGGCGCAAAGAGCAAAGAATTTCGCAGCAAAAATTGTCCGCGCAGTCCGGTGTAAGTTTCGGCTCGGTCAAGCGCTTTGAAAGATTTGGCGAGGTGTCGCTGGCCTCGCTGCTAAAAATCGCGCAGGCTTTGGGTTGTGAAAGTGATTTTGTGTCTTTGTTTAAAGAAAAGCAGCCGGTTAAATTGTATTTTCATTATCAGGACAAAAATGAATCGCTCACGCCGACCGCGGTGTGGGCTTAAAAATTTAGCAGCTCTTTAACGGAACATTCCAGACCATTGGCTATTTTGACCAGAGTGTAAAAGCAGAGATGATTTTTTGCGGTTTATGGCCGCTTGCTGCTGGCCTGGCGGGGTTTGTTCTGCGCGTTGACACTCACCCGCCTGCTCTTTATAATACTACCTCTAGCAAAGAAAGAGGTGCGTAAGATTAAGCCAAACGAACTGCTCAATCAGTATATCCGCGCGGAAAAGGTCAAATTGATTTTAGACGACGGTCAGCAGGTGGTGCTGGCCAAAGACGAGGCTCTCGCGCAGGCCAAAGAAGCAGGGTTGGATTTATTCTTGGTGTCGCCCAATTCTGAGCCGCCGGTCGCCAAGATTTTGGATTACGGCCAGTACCGTTATAAAAAAGAAAAAAAACAAAAAGACGCGAATAAAAAAAGCAATAATAAAACCAATGTTTTAAAAGAATTGAAATTGACGCCGCGCATCGGCCAGCATGATTTTGCGGTACGCGTAAAACACGGCCGCGAGTTTTTGACCAAAGGCTACAAAGTAAAATTGACTGTGTTTTTTAAAGGCCGCGAGGGTACGCATCCGGAACTGGGGCACGCCTTGATCGCGCAGTATTTAGAGCAGATCGCGGATTTGGGCTGGACAGACAGTCCGACGCTGACGCCTAGACTGCTTGGCCGCCAGATGTCGATAGTGATCGTGCCCGGGCGCAAAAGAATAATGGAAACCGTAACGGAAATGCGGGCTGCCGCGCCAGAGACGGAAATGAAGGAGAATAAAAATGCCTAAAATGAAAACCAGAAAGTCCGCCGCCAAACGTTTTAGAGCGACCGGCCGGGGTAAAGTGCTGCGGCAGCCGGGCAGCAGCGCCCATTTGCGCGAATGTAAAAAGCCGAAAAACAAAAAGAAATTAAGCAAATTGCAGCCGGTGCATAAAACTGATTTGCAAAAATTAAAAGTAATGCTGCCGTATTTATAAAAGGACACTTCGCCAGCGTATCCGCAGGATACTACGCTCAGTGTCCGGTTAGTTTTGTATTAAAGTTAGTTTTTAAAAAGGAGAAATTTAAGCATGCGCGTCAAACGAGGCAACGTCGCCAGACAAAAAAAGAAAAAAGTTTTTAAACGCACGAAAGGTTTCCGCGGCGCGGGCAAAAAGCTTTTCAAAGCTTCGGCCAATGTCCGCGCGATTAAAGCCGGCGTCAAGGCCTACCGCGACCGCCGCAAAAAGAAAGCGGAGTTTCGCGCGCTGTGGATACAGCGATTGAGCGCCGCGCTGACCGCGCTGGGGCTTTCTTACTCCAAATTTATCGGCGGTTTGAAAAAGGCCAATATTAAGCTAGACCGCAAAATCCTGGCAGACTTGGCGGTTGCGGATAGCGCTGTGTTCGCGCAAATCGCCGCCAAAGTTAAGGGCTAGCCAATGATTCAGATGGAGTTAAGCGGTCTGGGTTTTGATCCGCGCAATATGTCCCCGATAGTTCTTTTGAAAGACAGCGAGGAACGCAACTTTTTGCCGATCTGGATCGGCATGTTTGAGGCCGGCGCTATCGCCATGGCTTTGCAGGATTTTAAATCGCCGCGGCCAATGACCCACGATCTCATCGCTAATGTTTTTGAGCAAATGCAGGCCGTTATAGAAAAAGTGGTGATTGTCGACCACAAAGAGGATACTTTTTACGCGGTGCTGGAGATCCGTCCCAAAGGCGCTAAGGATGTGTTAAAAATCGACTGCCGCTCTTCTGACGCAATCGCTATCGCGGTGCGTACCGGCTCGCCAATTTTTGTGCTGGAAAACGTGATGCTCAACGCCAAAATGGTCAATTCGGAAAAAGACAAAGAGGAAACCGCCAAATTTCAGGAATTTATCAATAACGTCAATCCGGACGATTTCAAGAAATATTTCAACAAACAGTAATGACCGGAGAGTTCTCCGCGGAGCTGTACAAATATGAGCTGCCGCCGGAATTGATCGCGCAGACTCCGGCCGCGCGGCGCGAAGACTCGCGTCTGTTGATTTTGCGGCGAAAAAATAATTCCCTGGAACACAAATATTTCCGCGATATTGTGGATTACCTAGAGCCGCAGGATTTGCTGGTTTTCAACGACACCAAAGTTTTGCCGGCGCGTCTGCTCGGCCGCAAAGAGACCGGCGCGCGGTGCGAGGTTTTTTTGCTAAAACAACTTGATGCCGCGCGCTGGGAAGCGCTGGTCAAACCCGGACGACGCTTGACCTCTGGCAGCGTGGTGCGTTTCGGCGCGGATTTCTCGGCGGTGATTTTAGAAAAATTGTCTGATGGCCGGCGGCGCGTGGAATTTTCTTTTGCCGGAGATTTCTGGGAAAAATTGCGCTGTTACGGCCAGACACCTTTGCCGCCGTACATTAAGACGGTCACTGAGCGTAGTCGAAGTGACCGATTGGCATTAGCCGAGCGTTATCAAACTGTCTATGCCAAAACGCCGGGCGCCGCCGCCGCGCCGACCGCCGGCCTGCATTTTTCTCCAGAGCTGCTGGACAAAATCGAGGCCAAAGGCACGGCCAAAACTTTTGTTACTTTGCATGTCGGGACCGGCACTTTTCAGCCGCTGCAGACCGCGGATATACGGGAACACCGTATGCATGCCGAGGAGTATTTTTTTCCGGAGCAGGCCATGCAGGCCGTGCGAGAATGCCGCGCGCGAGGGGGACGCGTGATCGCCGTCGGCACCACGTCCGCGCGCGTACTAGAAACCGCGGCGGAGCAAATCTTGCGCGGAGAAAAAATATCCGCGCCGCAGGGCAGCACTAGCCTTTATATTTATCCGGAATACCAATTCAAAATTGTCGACGCGCTAATCACCAATTTTCATCTGCCCGGGTCTACGCTGCTGCTGCTGGTCTCCGCTTTGGCTGGCCGCGAGAAAATTTTGGCCGCCTATCAAGAAGCAATCAGACAGCGTTACCGCTTTTTCTCTTTTGGAGATGCAATGTTAATATTATAATAGTCCTTGATAGGTAGTTATTAAGTATTTTAGGCGACCCGAACTTAACAAGCACGAAGTGCGCCGTTAAGTGAGGGCAACAAGCGAAGCGAAGTTATGCTATGTTGATAATTTAAAATCACTATATTTTTGCTGTATCTATACCGAAAACACACCTATTGAACATCTAGAATGGACTTTTTTATAAAATTTCACTTGACAAAAATGAATATCATGCTATCATGATAGTGTACTAGAGTATCCCTGTTATGAGTTGTTATGCGCGTGTCGTGGTTATGCCCGTATAGAGAAAGCGAGGTAGGCAATGCTGTTATTCGTGGCGCTGGTGATTTTGGCTTGTGGGTTAATTGTGTATTTTGCGAGACAACTGGATAGTGATATGACAGCCGGCGGTTTGGAATATGGCGTATGTGCCGGTTTAGGGTTTATGGGCGCTTTTGGCTGTATGGATTATCTGATGTTTAAATAGGTTTAGTAAATTTTGGCGCAAAAGTTTTAAAACATTTGAAACAAGGGACAGAGTTTTTAAATTCTGTCCCTTGTTCTTTTGTTTTAAGCCCGATTTTCCAGTTTCAGGGTTTTTAGGCGGCTGATTTATGAGCGTTATGCTGTTTATGATTGCTATTTACAACCCCTCAAAAGATGTTATAATTACACCCATGGCAGATAAAGACAAAATTGTAACTATTACCCCCCCCCCCATTTTTGGCGTACCTGCGCTAAAAATCTAGCATTTTCTGTATTTAAACATTTAACAAATTTTTCCTGCGTTACATAAGCGCCTGTTAGCGGACACTGCGACGAGCGACATACAGTCGCCGACGGTCGTTGAGCGTAGTCGAAACGCCGAGGCAACCTCAAAAGAACAAAAGGAGAAAAAATATGAAAAAAATAATTTTAGCGGTTTTCACAATAATAATCACACTGGCGATATTCGGCTGCGGCAAGGCACAGCAGGCGAGCGGAGGGGGCGGTTCGTCAGGCGGAGGTGGCGGCGGCGGAAACACAGCACAGACTTTTTCGATCAGCGGTGAATCGGAT
>BGZN01000091.1 GCA_003864455.1 Candidatus Termititenax aidoneus
CTGATATAATAATCGAAGTGGAGGCGTAATCATGGGTAGTGTAAGTTTAACTGGTAAAGATTCAATAATTTTGGACGGGCGGCCAATTGTCGACGTTGGGGATGGCGATGTTGCTAACCTCGAATTCCCAAACGACATTGTCGCGGTCAAGACTGGCAAAAACGGCAACAGCATTTATGCATTCAACGCTACGGGTAACATGAGTACCTTGACCTTGCGCGTCCTGGTCGGGAGCGCAGACGATAAGTGGCTTAACTCACGTTTTTATGAGTACAAAAATGATCCGCCGGCTTTCATCACATTTGATGCATCTTTCGTAAAACGAGCTGGTGACGGCAAGGGCAATATCGCTCCGATCACTTACACGATGAGCGGAGGCATCATTACTAGGTTGCCAGCGGCCAAGGAAAACGCCGAGGGCGATACCGAGCAGGCTGTCGCCGTTTACACCATCAGTTTTACGAATGCAGATCGCAGTTTATAACTCTATTAGCCGCATGAGGCTGGCTTATTTGGGTTTTTTTACTGCGAAACAATGCAGACTGCTAATGCAGAATAAAAGGAGCGTATATGGGCAAATATGATTTAAATGGCAGGGAATTGGTTATTACTCCATCTCCGTTTGGACTGGTTCTGGAGCTGAAAAATGCCGTGATTAAAGCATTGACCGAGCGGAAGCTATCGGCAGGCAGTACAGTGCTGGACGCGCTGAATGGCAAGACAGAGTTAAGCCCAGAAATGCTGGATGGTTTCCTGCAGGCGATTCTGGCCGTGGCCGGTAACAGCGAGGTAGAGCGGTTGCTTATGGAGTGCGCCAAGCGAGCTTATATTGGGATCAACAAGGATAAGATCGATGCTGATTATTTTGATGAAGTTAATAATCGCAGAGATTATTACCCAATTATGTTCAATGTGCTTAAAGAAAATTTAGAGCCTTTTTTCGCCGGAGCCGCTTCTCTGTTTCCCAGTCTGGAAAAGGCGGCGACTACAAACGACCAAAAGTAATAATCACGGCTGGGGAAGCAGAGGCAGTAAGCTATCGGCTGGCCTGTGATGGACTTTACGGCGGCGATCCAGACAAAGTTTTAGAAGCCCCCGTAAACAGAGTTTTAGAGTTGCTGCAATACAAAGCATTTTTAGCCGATTATGAAGCAGAGGAATATTATCTGAACGTGGAGCAGAAAAAATGAACATTGGTGAATTGTGGATCAAGCTGGGAATAAAGGCCGACGAGAAAGCGATCGACAGTGTCAACAAATCTATCAGGAATCTCGGAAGTAGTCTGTTAAAAACGATTGGTCTAACCGTCGGGACGGCTGGCGCTGTTATGGCGCTCAAACGTTTATCCGGCACGGCAATGGAGACCGCCGTGGCGATAACAAATTTATCCCGCAAAACTGGGATGAGCGTCGAGGCGATTCAGCGGATGCAGGGTAGCGCGGTCATCGTCAGCCAAAAAGAAATCCAGGACATCAACGCCGCCAACAAAGAAATGTACAAGCTGTCTGTTACTGGCAAATCGCTGGCAATGATTTTCGGCGGTGAAATTGCGAAGTCATTGGGACAACCCGCTAAACAAGTCAATAAATATCTTAAAGAAAATCCTCGGCTCATCGATCAAATCCGATCAGTCGCACGCGGAATTGGCAGTCTGATAGTCTCAACCGCGCGGCTGGCAAAAATAATTTACGAAGTCATTGACCGAACAGTTGGCTGGGGTCGCGCGCTCCGCATCGTCGCCGGTATCTGGCTCGGTATGAAAATCGTCAGCTGGATTCCAATGCTGGCCGGACTTATAACTACTATTGCCACGCTTACTGGCACAATATGGGGGAGTGTGTCGGCGCTTTGGGGATTGGCCGCTGCTTTATGGGCAAGCGGCATCGCCCCAATCGTGTTGGCAATAGCCGCAGCAATAGGAGCAATGATTTTAACGATAAACGATTTATGGACATTCTTTACCGGCGGAAAATCCGTTTTCGGAGAAATACTGAAATGGATTCCCAAGCTAGTTCCTGGATTAGATTTGATAATAAAAGGTTTTAATTTTCTCAAAAATAAGGTTAAGGAATTTGCTCCAGCTGTAAAGGATAGTTTCGGCAAAGGCTTTTCGTTTGTTAAAAACAAAACTAAGGAACTCGGCAAAGCCATCAAAGATAATCTGCTCAAGAATTTTAATGCAATTAAGAATTCCAGCGTTGGTAAATTTTTTCGGGAGCTGGGCGGTAATATTCTCGCTGGAGTAATCGAACACTTAAAAATTATCTGGCAGTTGTTAGGCAATATCGGCAAGCTATTTTTGAGTCTGGTTAAATTTGATAAAGAGGGGATAAGCGAGGCAGTGAGTGGACTGAAAAACAACACTACAGCCCTAACAAACAATGTTTTGAATACGACCAAAAATGTGGTTGGCACTGTTGGCCGCGCAGTCAACAATGTAAGCACCAGCGTGATCAATAATTTTAACGGTAACGCAAATAAAGATATGGTCGATAAGGCGACACAAAAAACGATTAATGTCGTGGATAATAATTTTTCGCAATACAAAGCAATGCAGCCAGCAGTGGGGTATTAAAATGTCCATCGATACAATTTTTCAGCAGGTTCAGGACACCGCAAAAAATGCACTATCTGGAGTAAATAAATTTATCGATGATACGTATAAAGTTATCGTCAAACCAGCAGACACAAAAGGCATTAATGGTTTTGTTTTTGACATTCCGCAAGAAACAAGTTTGACAAAATCTAAGGACATCACAGATCACTGGACGGAGGATGGGCAGTGGGTAAATGATCATGCCGCTAAAAAACCAGTTGAAATATCTATGAGCGGGCAAGTGGGCGAACTGGTTGATTATTTGCACAAGAACACATCGTTTGGCAAAATTGGTGAAGCAGCCGGCAGTTTGAATAATCGACTCACTGCGATAGGCGGGACGCTTGGCGCGCTCGGAATGGATATGTCACCACAGGTCGTGCAGACTGCACAAAAAATTTTATATGATACTCAACAAGTGGCTAAAACAGCGGATCAGATTCAGCACCGCGCGCAGAATATTGTTGATGCTGTTCGCAGCGTTCAAAAAGTTGGACATCAAAAAGAAATATACACAGAACTAAATGCTTTGTATGAGCAAGACGCTTTGTTAGAGGTAGACACCCCCTGGGAATCTTTTAGCAACATGGCAATCACTGAATTATCGGTGGTTGAGGACGAGGAAACGCAAAGCATTACGAATATCAGCATTACACTAAAAGAAGTTCGGATCGCGGAAATCGAGATCACGGCGTTCAAAGGAAGTATCGATGTTCCGCGCCAGCAAATACAAATAGCTGCGGAAAGTAATAACGGCCAAATAACCGGCCAGCAAAAAGATAGTCAAAGCTGGTTACATGGCGTGGCAAAAAAAGTTGTAAGCTGGTTTAAATAGTGAGGGAGAAATGAGACAGTTAGAGGGCATCACGGCAACACCATTGCAGAAATTTACCACACGTACAGACGAGGGAGATATGATAAATATCAACCTGCGTTATATGCCAACAATTCAGCGTTGGTTCATGGACTTGCAGTACAAAGATTTTGTTTTAAATGGATATAAAATCTATGTCAGCGACAATATTCTCTGGACATTCCGGAACATTTTGCCGTTCGGCATCGTTGTAACCTGCAAAGAATTTGAGCCATTTCTGGTCGATGATTTTAGTTCTGGCCGCGTAAAATTATATCTGCTGGATCACGATGAGGTTACCCGGCTTGAAACAATATATACACAGGCCAAATAATACTGCACTATAAGGCTGTAACATAGGACAGTTCCATTCAGTCCATAATTGGTTTAATATATTTATGTAACTGACTGGAGGGTATTATGGGCGAGTTGATAATTAAATTTTTCACAAAATATAAGACGAGCAAATTCTGCGATCGTCCAAGATTTATTTACGGCTTGGCGAACACATTGAATATAGCCGGAAGTTTCTTTGATTACAACTCGGTCAGCGATGAGGACGCATTGCGCAATGATTGGTATATGGTTGGGCAGGACATTGGGAACGCGATGTATTATGAAGCCACAAAATAGTCAAGAAAAACAACTTATTCTAAGCGCTGTAAGCGCTTATTCCGGCATATTGCCGCATCCCGATTTACTGGAAAAATTTGACAGAATAATTCCGAGCGGCGCGGATAGAATAATGAAAATGGCCGAAAAACAATCAGCACACAGAATTGCCCTAGAGACGATTTTTGTTTTCTGGGATATTCTCACGAGTTTTCTCGGCCAAGTTTTCGGCTTGATAATAGGACTATCCGGAATATATTTTGGTTATAAAACAATTATTTCGGGGCATCCGGTAGTCGGAACAATTTTGAGTGGCGGAACATTAACAGGGCTTGTGTCGGTTTTTGTTTTAGGAAAAAATCGGCAAGCAAAAAATCTTAACGAAAATAATAATCGGTGATTAAAGTGTTAAGTAATATTTACCCCCCCCCCA